>CAITMP010000096.1 GCA_903893525.1 uncultured Acidobacteriia bacterium
CCAATCGCCCGTTCACCGGAATGCGCCGGATCTCGCCGGACTCCTGGAGGAAGCCGAGCGCCACGGGTAGGGTACTGGAAATGCCCTTCTTGGTACCTTCCGGTCCCAATGACCGCGCGGCATCTCCCACGGCAACCCGGATTTCATCCGGTTCCAGCGCTCCACCTGAAAGCGCGTCCAGAACAGCCTGCCGGAGCGACGCGATTTCGGCCTCCGTGACGCCCAGCTTCATCGCGGTACGCATCTCCGGCATCGCACCAAAGCCGCTGCCGACCGCCAAGCCCAATGCGTACTCCGACTCGGGCAGCACATACGTGCAACCACGGGCGCTTGGAAGTTCGTGGATCTGGACCGCAGCCAAGGCCGCGTCGACGTCCTGACGCCTCAGACCCGCCCGCGCAAACAGGGCCAGATAAGGTGAAGCACCAGCAACCGACCGCTGCCATCCGGTCTGAGCCAAGACTTCGGCTGCGGTTTGACCTGTCAACCGACCATCGAGGCCCTGTTTGTAAGCCCACCAAGCCCGGAGTTTCGCGTCGGCGCTGGACATGGCTACCCTACTTGCGCTTGGAAAGTTCCTTCTGGAACTCCTCGTAGCCGCCGCGGAAGTCCTCGACTTGGCCGCCGCCCACGTTCCAAATCCGGGTCGCAGTCTCCTCGATCAAATCGTGGTCATGCGTCACCAGGAACAGCGTGCCTTCGAATTTCTGCAACGCGAAGTTGAGGGCGTTGATCGATTCGAGATCCAAGTGGTTGGTGGGTTCGTCGAAAACCAGGACGTTGGGCTTCTGCAGGAACAACCGGCAGAAGTACAAGCGGGCGACCTCGCCACCCGACAGCGCATCGGTAGGCTTGAAAACCTCGTCGCGTGCGAAAAGCATCTGGCCTAGGAGACCCCGCAGTTCCTCGTTGCCAGCCTGCGGATCGTAGGTCTGCAGCCAGTCGAAGATGGTCATGCCGGTCTGAATCCAAGCCCGGGGATCCTGCGGGAAGTAGCCGATGTTGACCTCGTGGCCCCATTCGGCAACACCTGCGTCCACCTTGAAAGGCTCGTCGCCCGCACCGGGACCACCCGCGATCAGCGACCGGATGAGCGTCGTCTTTCCAGCGCCGTTGCGACCCAGGATGCCGATCTTCTCGCCGCGAGTAATGCTGGCCGTGAAAGGCGGGATCACAGTGCCTTCGCCGTAGGATTTCGCCAAACCCTTGATTTCAAGCGCGTGCTTGCCCGAAGGCCGCTTCATCTCGAACCGGATAAACGGGCGCGCGATGTTGGACCGGGCCAAGTCGCCCGATTGCAGCCGTTCCACTTCCTTCTTCCGCGACATCACCTGGCTGGACCTGGTACCGGCCGAAAACTTGGCGATGAAGTCCTTCAACTGCTCAATCTTCTTTTCGCGCTGTGCCTGCTGGGATTCGAGGCGGGACCGGATCTGCGTCTTCGCCAGCACCATTTCGTCATACCCGCCGGTATAGGTGATGATCGTTTGGTAGTCGATGTCGGCGGTGTGCGTTGTGACGCTGTTGAGGAAGTGGCGATCGTGCGAGATGACGATCAGGGTGCCCTGGTAGCGGTTGAGGAATTCCTGGAGCCAGTGGATCGATTCCAAATCCAAGTGGTTCGTCGGTTCGTCCAGCAGCAAGCCTTCGGGGCCTCCGAAAAGGGCTTGGGCGAGGAGCACGCGGACCTTTTCGCCGCCTTGGATCTCGCTCATCTTCCGTTCGTGCAGGTTCTCGGGAATGTCGAGACCGTCGAGGAGGATCGCTGCGTCGCTTTCGGCTGTGTAGCCGTCGTTTTCAGCGACAATCGACTCCAACTCGCCGAGGCGCATCCCGTCCTCGTCGGTCATATCGAGCTTTTCGTATAGCCTGTCGCGTTCCTCAAGGGCCGACCACAAGGTCGGATTGCCCATGATGACCGTGTCGATGACCCTGTGCGCGTCGAAAGCGAACTGGTCCTGGCGCAGGATGCCGACCCGCTTCGGGCGCACAACGGTGCCCTTCTGCGAATCCAACTCGCCGGTCAGGATCTTCATGAACGTCGATTTGCCGGACCCGTTGGGTCCCGACAAGCCGTAACGACGACCGGTTTGGAAGACGGTTGTGACGTCCTCGAACAAAATCTTGGCGCCGTAGCGCATGCTTACATTGTTTACAGATATCACGGCAGGTAATGGAGGGGGAAGCTCCAGTGTAGCAACCGGAGCCGCCTAACTGAAGCGCTTCCAGATCACAACCACGATTGGGAGGGCCAATACGGCAGCGGTCAGGATCAGGGCGACCGGATTGGCGAAGTTGAACGTATATCCGATGCCGATGCGCTTTTCCACCATCAGGGCCGGATCGGCCGGGTTGTAGTAGAACAGGCCGAGTTTCCAGGCGCTGTCCGGCGTTTGTTCGACTGTTGAGCCGTCCACGGCGCTCGAAGCGCGGACGACCGGGACGACCATGAGGATCGTCGCGAGCACAATTGCCGGTGCCAGCAAGCCCGGGCGGAGTTGGTGTGGGTAGAGCGGTGCCACTGAGATAACTGCGAACATCACGCCCATCAGGTACCCCATGCGGCGCATCATCTTCACCGTCTGCCAGCGCACGGTTCGGCCTCCGCCCGTGGTTCTGGGGGATCCGTATACGATGCCCAGTTCCGACAGCACCATTGTCAGGCAGATGAACCCACCGATGGCGAGCGGTCCATAAACTCCCGCTGCTGTTCGGGATGACCAGCCGTTCGCCTTGCCAGCCAAGTCCCAGTGGGTGGGAAAGCGTGCCGGGATGGCATCCCAGTGCAGGCTGAGCCAGCAGCCGGCGGCAGCGAGGATCACGAAGGGCACGAGTGTCTGGATGGCATTGAATTCCGGGGAATCCGCGCCAACCAAGGCGGCTGTGCGGACCGGCGGCCTTGGGTCGGCGTGCGGGAGCGTCTGCCGCCGTGCTGCCGTGAACGCGAAAAGCCAGCCACCAAGGAGGATCAACGGCCCTCCGGCGACAGCCCAGTCCGTTGCCCTGAGAAGACCAAGAATCGACAAGAGAACGGCAGAAATCGTCAACGCGGCCACTTGGAGCCGATAGGCTTGGAGAATTGCTCCGGCTTCCGCACTCCCGGACCATTCCGGCGTGACGCGGACGGAAAACATCAGACCGCGCCGTTTCACGACTGGTCCCAACGCCAACAACGTGCCGATCAACAACGGCATCGAGGCGATCAGGCCGCTGCCAAATTTGAACTCGTTCATTGAATTCCCTCCAGGGACGTCAAAAGCATTCCACGGATAGCCAATGGCTCCATCCCGCGACCCCGCATCTCAGCCACCAAGTGCCGGATACGCTGACGGAATTCCTCCCTCTCGGAATCGTCGGGCAGGGAAGTGGCGGTGCGTCTCAGGACCCTGGCACCCTTGCCGTGCGAGATATCCAGCCAACCCTCGGCGGACAACAGCCGGTAGGATTCCGCCACGGTGTTGAAATGCACTCCAAGGTCAATTGCCAAGCGTCGAACTGAAGGCAGTTCGTCCCCGGGCATCAACAGGTTTTCGACGATGGCGGACCGAATTTGGTCCGCAATTTGCTTGCGCGCGGGATCCGGGGATTCGGGGTGGATGCTGACTACGGGTGGAGCGCTCACTGTACATAAGCAGTGTACAGATTGAAGTTGTTGACGTCAAGCGTGAAGGACCTGTATAGTGGCTCACGAAATGACCAATCCAACCCGACGAACCGTATTGAGAACCGGCACCATCGCGGGCACATCGCTACTGCTGGCCCCTGAGTTGCCCGCGCAGGCAGCGGGGCTCACGGCGGCTCAGGTTGTGGAACGCATCAAGGCTGGTGTTGGCATCCCATGGCGGGCGCAGACGGTGGACAATATTGTGGCGGGAAAGCCTGAGACGGAGGTCAAGGGTGTGGCAACCACCATGATGGCGACACTGGACGTGCTGCAGCGGGCTGCGGCGGCGGGGCGGAATATGGTTGTCACACATGAATCCACGTTCTTTTCGCATCAAGATAAGGTAGAGCAATTTCAACAGGATCCGACCTATAAATTCAAGCTTGACTTCATCGAGCGGAACAGCATGGTCGTATTCCATTTCCACGACCATTGGCACGGTCGGAAACCCGACGGGATCGGCACCGGAATGCTCCGCGAACTGGGCTGGGAAAAGAACGCCGATCCGGAAAACATCCGCCAGTTGAAGTTTTCAGGCATCCCGCTGGGGCGGTTGGCGAAGGAGATGCAGTCGAAACTGGGTATCCGCACGATGCGGGTGGTGGGCGATCCGCAGATGCCAGTGAACCGGGCAATGGCCAGCTGGGGGAATTGCAGCCTGTTTCCGGGCGTGCCGTTCCTTGCGCAGGAGGGCGTGGATGTCCTGATCATCGGCGAGACGCACGAGTGGGAGTTGGTGGAATACGTCCAGGACCAGATCTCCTCCGGGAAGAAGAAGGCGCTGATTGTGTTGGGGCACGTGGTTTCCGAACAAGCCGGCATGAAGTACTGCGCAGACTGGTTGAAACCAATGTTGCCCGAAGTGCCGGTCGAGTTCATCGCGGCGGTAGAGCCGTTCTGGCGGCCCGAGTAGGGGCGAACCGCGCGCCTACCAATTCGTAATGGAACCGTCGGGCCGGAAGTACGTCTGCGCCCGATTGGTGTCGTATTTGTCGATTTCGGTCAGCAGTGTCAGAGGCTTCATGTCGAGTTCCACGCCCAGACCGGGACGCTCGTTCGGATAGAGCTTGCCGTCCTTGAAATCTAGGCAAACGGGCAAATGCGGCAGTGTCCGGCCTTGGAAATTGTACTCCATCAGCACCGGTCCCGAGAACGTCGAGAGGCAGTTCACCAGGGCTGCAGTCGCGATCGGACCCGTGAAGTGCGGGATGATGCCCACGAAGTGCGTCTCGCAGATGGCTGCGATTTTCATCATTTCGGTGATGCCGCCCACGTTGGGCAGCGTGGCGCGAACGTAGTCGATGTCGTGGTTTTCCACAAGACGGTTGAAATCCCACTTGTTGCCCCACTCCTCGCCCGCCGCGATGGGGACCTTGGCCATCTGGCGGAATTTGGGCAGATCCTGGTCGAAAACCTCGGTGCGCATGGGGTCCTCGACAAAGAGCGGGGCGAGCGGCTCGATGAGATTGGCGGCGCGGACGGCGTCGATCAGGTCGAAGCGTTGGTGGAAGTCGATGCAAAAGTCGCCGGTCTTGCCGACGCCTTCGCGGGCCTGGGCACAATCCTCATAGACCTGAAGGACCCGTTCACGGGTGTTGAAGACGGCATTTCCACGACCGAGGGAGGCTGCGTCCATGCGGTAGGCCCGGTAACCGGCGGCGATCGTCAGTGCCGCCCGCTCCTTGATGCCCATACCTGGTTGGATACCGGGGATCACACCGGCCGTGTTGTAGCACTCGCAGAAATTGCGGGAGGCTCCGCCCAGAATCTGGTGGACGGGCAGTTTCAGCACCTTGCCCTTGATGTCCCAAAGCGCCATGTCGAGCGCACCCAGGGCGTGGGTTTTCTCACGCCCCGGCGGGTAGAAAAAGGAACGCTGCATGTCCTGCCAGAGGTGCTCGATCCGGGCCGGATCCTGCCCGATCAACCTTCCGGCGCACTGGCGGATGGTGTCGGTGAAGCCGCCTTCTCCGATTCCGGTGATTCCCGCGTCCGTTTCGATGGTGACGACGGTATCGGCTTGGTTGAAGAGGGGGTTCGGATTGGGCGGCGCATAGGCCCGAATCCGGGTGATCTTCATCTTGGGCAATGCCGCGTGCACCAGTGGCGCTCCGATGGTGGCGGCGGTGGAAGCGGCTGCAGTGGCGCGTAGGAATGTTCGTCGATTCATGGTTCTTGGATTGATGGTGGGTCCAGACAGCTAGTATATGCGCGATAATCCAAGCTTGCGCCAACTCGTCATCTGCCACGCCCCCGCCGACGCCGAAACAGCCCTGCGACTCGCGGATTTTCTCGAAACGAACCTCCCACTCCGGGTGGCGCGGGAGGAAGGGCGGATCACGGACGATCTGGACTTGATCGACACCGTCGAGATTGCGCTTTCAGCCGAGGCAGCCTTGGTGCTGATGTCTCCACGATCGGTGCCCGCCAAATGGGACCGTGCGCGATGGGAGCCTATCTTCGTGCAGGAACGGGCGGCGGTCGGTTGCCAGCTTGGGTTTGTTCTGTTGGAGGCGTGCCGATTTCCGGAGCTCTTCCGACGGATGCCGTTTTTCGATCTTGCCGACGGCCTTGTCCCGACGGCCCGGCTGCTGAAACAGTGGCTGTTGGATGCCGAGGCACCGTTGGCGAAGTCCGGGCCGATGGATACGATCCCGGAAAGACTACGGGTCGAACTTGGTGACCAGCCGGGAATGGTTTTTGACCTGCCCTCAGCGGATAGCGCGGGATTTATCGGGGCTTACGCCCGGGATTTCCGCGCGGTCCATGCAATCGACGGTTCTGAGCGCACTCCAGCTGGCCTTTTGGGCCAGGTAGGGCGTGTACTCGGATTGGCATTGCCAGGGACCGTCGAGGAAAGCCGCGATCAGATCTTGGAGTTCTGCCGAGCGCACCGGGACTTGTTTGTCTTCCGCCATGTGGATCCGGCAGATCGTCCGCTGGTTTCTTTTGGAGGCCGTTCCTCGACCATCTTTGTGGCGTCGGAATCGAGAGAAGCGCCAACAGTGGACGAGGTTTGCGAGGCGTTTTTCAGCGCTGGCCGCGATTTGGATCGGTGCGCCGACTTGTTGGGATCGGCACTCGTGGTCCTGCCCTCGCTGTTGTCGGAAGATTACGACACGGGCAAGCGCCTGGGTTGGGCTGTTCGGGCACTGCTACGCAACTGGGACCGGAATGCGGAGGCCATCGAATTCCTCGACGTGATGCTGCCCGCAGCCAGGGTCAATGGCGACTTGGATGCGATTCTCCGGATCGAGAGCGACCTTTGCTGGCTTCGGGGCACCCCTGCCGCCATGATGCCGCGCTCGGCGGGTCCGGCACAAATGTCGCTGTTCAGCGCAGCTTGACTCGCATTTCGGGGTACAATCCTCGAATATGGTGATCCATGCGCTGCGCACAACCTGCATCCTCCTTATCCTGGCATCTCAACTTGCCGCCCAGGAAGCTGCCTCAGCCAATCGGCTGACCAACGACCACTATTTTGAATGGGAACGGGTCACCAATGCCCAGATTTCGCCCGACGGCGCCCACATTGTGTACACCCGCCAACAGGCGAACAAGGTGGAGGACCGGTGGGACTCCTCGCTCTGGATGATCAACTCGGACGGGTCGCGCAACCGGTTTTTGGCGAAGGGCTCGGGCGCGCGCTGGTCGCCGGATGGAAAGCGAATCCTCTACACGTCCGAGGGAGAGCCCAAGGGAACACAGATTTTCGTCAAGTGGATCGATTCCGACGGGCCCTCCAGCCAGGTTACCAGGGCCACTGAAAAAGTGGCGGACGCCAATTGGTCGCCGGACGGCAAGTGGATCGCGTTCACGATGTTCGTCCCCAAGAAGAACAACTGGTCGATTTCCATGCCGCCCGCCCCGGCTGGGGCCAAGTGGACCGCCACACCGCGCATCGTGGAAACGCTGCACTACCGGCAGGACCAAGTCGGGTTTGTGGACGAAGGCGCGACCCACCTCTTCGTGGTTGCAGAGGATGGCGGTACGCCCCGGCAACTTACGAACGGAAAATGGAGCGTGGTCGGCGGCGGGGGCGAATTGCGCGGCCCGGTTTCGATGGACTGGACGCCCGACGGCAAGTCGATCGTGATTGGTTCCAACCGCGATGCAAACGCGGATTTGGAGTATGAACGGTCCCAACTATTGGTGGTGGATGTGGCGACCGGCTCGATTCGCGACTTGGTTACGGCGACCGGGACTTGGAACGGCCCCGTGGTTTCCCCGGACGGCAAAATGGTTTCTTTCCATGGATTTCCGGAGTCCGAACACACCAGGAGCGTTTCCGATCTCTACGTGGTGCCAATCACCGGAGGCCAGCCGCGCAAGCTGAGCGGCGATTACGACCGCGATCCGGTGGGCCTCAAGTGGGCGGGCGACGGGTCCGGCATCTACTTCGGCGCGGACGACCACGGCAGTCGCAACGTCCAGTTCGCCTCGGTTTCCGGCGGCGTAAAGCCCGTGACAACCGGCACACACATCCTCACGTTCGACTCCGCATCCAAGGACATGATGGCGGCCGGCACCGTGACGGACCCGGAACATCCGGCCGAAGTGGCACTTTTCAATCTGCGGCGTCCCTCGGAGTTCAAGACGCTGACCAACCTCAACGCGGGTCTCTTGTCCGGCAAGCACCTGGGGAAAGTGCAGGAGATCAGCTACGCTTCCAGCGGCAACGCCAAGGTCCAGGCGTGGATCGTAACGCCGCCCGATTACGACCCGGCGAAGAAGTATCCGATGATTCTGGAGATCCACGGCGGACCCTTCGCCAACTACAACGTGGGTTTCAACTACATGTTCCAGAACTTTGCCGCGAACGACTATGTGGTGCTGTACGTGAATCCGCGAGGTAGCACTGGTTACGGTACGCCGTTCCAAAACGGAATCGACCACAACTACCCCGGACCTGATTTCGACGATCTGATGGCAGGGGTCGACGCCGCAGTTGCAAAGGGCTACGTCGACACCGAACGCATGTACGTATCCGGCTGCAGCGGCGGCGGCGTCCTTTCGAGTTGGGCTATCGGCCACACCGACCGTTTTGCCGCTGCCGCCGTTCGCTGCCCGGTGATCGACTGGCTGAGCTTTGCCGGCCACTCGGACCTGCCGCTTTTCACCCACAGCTTCTTCAAGAAGCCGTTCTGGGAGGACCCGACGGAA
>CAITMP010000097.1 GCA_903893525.1 uncultured Acidobacteriia bacterium
AACGACATCGGCACCGCCGTGGTCGAGGCCATGGAGGATTCGAGCACCTCCTACTCCCTCGGCTTCTATCTCAACGACAAGGACTTGGACGGACAGTTCCACAACCTGAAGCTCTCTGTGGCCAACCGCCCGGAACTGGAGCTCCACTATCGCAAAGGCTACACCGCGGTAAAGGAACTCAAGCCCAAAAGGGACGAGGACCTGGCAGCCGAATTACTCGACCCTGTCAACGCCACAGGCATCGGTATCGACGCCAGAGTGGAAAGAAAAGGCAGGACCATCAACCTAACCATGCTGCTCGACAACTCCTACAGCGATTTTGAGGAGTTGTTCGTTCAAACGGCGATCACGGGCCAGGTAGTCTACCGGCAACAGGAACAGGCCAAGCTCTTCGGAGTCAAACCCGGGATCTTCCCCAAATTCACACAGTCCCTGCAGCTTGCCAAAGATGCTGCAACGCTGACAATCGTGGTCCGCGACCACCCCACCGGACGCGTCGGAACTTTGACGATCCCCATCGGCAAGTAATTCCATGCCCTTCCTATTCGCCCTCGTTGCGCTGGTTGCCATGTCCCAACCGCCGCTGACTCCGGAGCAGGTGGCGATTCTGACAAGAATCCAAGATGTCGCCCTCTCCTACACCGAGCAATTGCAAGACTTCACCTGTACCCAGAACACGATGCGGAGCGGGGCGAAAGCGTCCAGCCCGAACAAATGGAAACAGGTCGACACGCTGGAAAGCGAACTAAATTTCGTCAGCCACAAGGAGCATTACAGGCTGCTGAAGGTCAACGGCAGCGCCGACAGGCCCCAAGCACGGCTAGCGAAGGGCTATACCCGAACCTCGGGGGAATTCGGCACCCTGATGCGGTCGGTCTTCCGCCCCGAGTCCAAGGCGAGGTTCGAGGGGAGAAGCCTCGCAGACAACGTCTGCGCGTTCAACTACGAAATCCTGGTTGAAAACTCAACGATGACAATGACCACCGGCACCAAGCGCATCCCGCTCGCCTTCGGCGGCACAGTTTACGCCAATTGCGATACCGGCAAAATCACTCGGATCAACGCCATCTCGCGCGACGTACGCCCCGACGAAGCGCTAAGCGCCGACGTATACTACGGGCCAGCCAAAATCGGCGACCGGGAGTTCTTCCTTCCGACCAGCGCAGTAAGCACCGCCCGGCACGGCAATACGGTAACCAAGGCTGAAATCAAGTTCACCAACTACCGCAAGTACGATGCCGCAAGTACCCTCAAGTTTGACGAGGAGGAGCCCAAATGACAGGGAGGCTGGCCACCGCAATCTTTGCCACCGCACTTCCTTTAGTGCTCCACGCACAGGATCCCACGCGCCCCGAACAGCGCGCACTACTCGCCAAAATCCAGTACTACGCCGACACCTATACCCAGCAACTCCAGGACTTCACCTGTACCCAGATGATGACCCGGAGCGGGGCAAAGGCAGAAACTCGTCCAGACGCCGCCCCAAAGTGGAAGCCTCTCGAAACACAGGAAATTGAGCTCAATTTCGTAGGCCACCGAGAGCACTACCGGCTCCTAAAAGTGAATGGAGACGCCCGGAACCCGGAAAAGAAAGTCAAGAATGGCTATACCCGGACCAGTGGGGAATTCGGTTCCATGATGCGCGCAGTCTTCGACCCCAAATCCCGCGCAGACTTCCAGTGGGACCACAGTACACCCACCGCCGAGCGCAGAGTCTGCGTCTACAGCTACCGCGTAGCCCGTGAGAATAGCTCCATGGGACTTCGGACCGAATTCCGCCGCATCGCCCTCGCCTACACCGGCTACGTCTCCGCCGACTGCACGACAGGTCAGATCCTGCGCATTGAAAGCGACTCCGAGCCCGACCGCTCGGGATTCCTCATCCATACGGCGATCCGGTACGGTCCCGTCAACATCTCCGATCGCGAATTCTTTCTTCCTACCTCAGTCGAAAATGTTTCAGGCTTCGACCGGACCTTGACCAAGGCCGAAATCCGTTTCGAAAACTACCGCAAGTACAACGCCGACGCCTCCATCAAATTCGAGGACGAGGTAACCGAGCCGCCCACCAAGCCATAGCATTGGGATTTGTCCAAATCGGAAAGTTCTTTACCCTGGAAGGATAGCGGATAGATTTTCCATTCACACAACGTAAACCGATTCCCAAACATGCTAAAATCCCCCACAGTTTGCATCTCGCGCATCCGCACAAATGAACTATACGGGTCCGCGGGTCTCCAAGGAGTTACAAAAATGAACGTCTTATCCTGTCTTCGGCTCTCCCTCTCGGTTGCCGTCGCCGCCGCGTCCCTGTACGCGCAGGCCGGGCTCGGCAGCATCAGCGGCACGGTAGTTGACCAAAGTTCGGCTGTCATTGCCGGAGCACACGTCACCCTCGTCCAACTATCCACGAAAACAACCCGCGACATCACAACCAACGCGCAGGGCATCTTCAACCTCCCATCCATCGTTCCCGGCGAATACAGCATCACCTTCAAGTCGCCCGGCTTCCGGGACAAGAAACTCGACAACATCACGATCAACGGGTTCCAAGAGCTCTCGATGGGCGACGTCGCGATGGTTGTCGGCGGCGGCCCCGCCGAGGAAATCACCGTCACCGCAGAACAGCAATTGGTCAAGGACTCCGGTACGCGTGCCGAAACCATCCAAGCGGACCAAGTTTCCGAAATGCCCAACAACGGGCGCAACTGGGCCACGCTGCTGAAGATTGTCCCGGGCTCAACCCCTATCAGCGACCAAGGCATCAGCGGCCGCGAATACGGCTACTACGGCTACCAGGATTTCAGCGTCAACGGCAAGAGCTTCAACCAGACCCAGGTGAACCTCGACGGCGGTAGCATCGTAGACCACGGCAGCGACGCCAAGGTCACCGTCTCGCCCAGCCTCGAATCCATCCAGGAAATCTCGGTCCTCACGAACAATTTCACCGCCGAGTATGGCAACCGTGGCGGCATCTCGATCAACATCGTGACCAAATCCGGCACCAACCGCTACCACGGAGTCGGCTTTGAGAACCTTCGGAACGAAGATTTGAACGCCAATTCCTGGTCCAACAACTACACCGGCCTGCCCCGCCCGATCTACCGGTACAACTATTTCGGTGCCAATCTCGGCGGTCCGGCCAAGAAGGACAAGATCTTTTTCTTCTATAACTTCGAGAACTTCAAACAGAACATACCGGGCACCGCAGTACAGGCCCGCGTGCCCACCGCTCTGGAAAGGGCAGGTGATTTCTCCCAGACCTTCAATGCCAACGGCTCCCGCCCATCCATTTACCAACCTGGAACCCAGTACAGCGGCACTCCGGTCGCATTTCCCGGCAATGTTCTGCCGGCAAGCATGATCAACCCGCTCGGCAAGGCGATCATGGCCCTCTATCCTGCCGCCAACAACCCGAACGACCCCAACAACAACTACAATCTCGTCTACCAGTCGCTCTATCCGCGCCTATCGCAGGTCGGCAAGGTGGATTGGAACATCAACGACACCACGCGGGCCTATTTCCGATACTCGAACGATAGCGGCACCAACACCGACAAGGGCATCTACAACAGCGGCGCCAATCTGCCGTTCAACATGATGAACCAGTTCCGGCCGGACCGGGCCGCTGCCGTCAGCGTTACCCACGTCTTCTCGTCCAGCGTAGTCGCCGAAGTACTTGCCGGATGGAGCTACGACTTCGTCCGTGTCACGCCGTTGAATTCAGACCAAGTCGATGCGAGCAAACTTGGCCTTGGCGGACTCCCCACAGTCTTTCCCTCAACCAGCAGCATCCTCCCCTCGATCAACGCCGGCGGCGTCTACCCGACCTTCGCATTCAACCGCCTCCCGGCATTCGCCAAGGCCAACGAATTCCAGATGTCCGGCACTGTAACTTGGACGAAAGGCACCCATACCTACAAGTTCGGCGCGCAGGCCTTCCGCAACCTGAAGCAGGAAATCACCGCAGCCAACGACAAAGGGACGTATGATTTCAGCGCAAGCCACAGCCAGTTCGACACCAATTACGGCCCGTCGAACATCTTGCTTGGAGCGCTGAACGAATTCACCCAAGTCTCCTCCATCTCCCACAAGAATTCCGTCTTCCAGGACGCCCAGTTCTTCGCCCAGGACACTTGGAAGGTCAACCGACGCCTCACCCTGAACTACGGCATCCGCATGTACCACATGCCCGCCGAACGCGACGTCAACCCGTCCGAATTCAAGGACGCGGTGTTCCTGCCGAATCTCTACGATCCGAAGACAGCTCCGCGCTTCTACGTCCCGGACCCGAAAAATTCGAAGAACGTCATCGACCCCGCCTTTCCGAACACCCCGCTCAACTCGAACCTCGCCAGCCTGCTGCTCTACAGCATCGTGCCCGGGTCCGGCAACCCGCGCGATGGCGTCTACGCGATCGGCTCCGCCGAAGCAGGGAACGCCGGGCTGTTGAGCCCCAAGTACCTTCTGTTCGCTCCCCGTGGCGGATTTGCGTGGTCACCCGACCGCGACCCGAAAATGGTCATCCGCGGAGGATTTGGCTGGGCCTATAACCGGAACACCATCGGCGATGCAGTCACAGCCTTCAACAACGGCCTGACAAACAACGTCGACTACCTCCAAACCAGCCTGTCGACCCTCGCCGGTGGCTCCAGCATCCGGCGGATCTCGCCCGCCAGCTACGCCGCGCGCGACGCTTCCACCCGCAAGGCACCCACAGTCTACGACTACAGCTTCTCCGTGCAGCACGAGCTGCCGTGGAAGATGGTCGGCGATGTTGGCTATGTCGGAAACATCCAGCGACACCAGTCCATCAACTTCAATACGAACGCAATCGCCCCCGGCACCGCCTTCCTACCCCAGTACGTGGACTCAACCAACGCCGGCTATAACTTCGCGGGCCCGATCACAGCCGCCAACCCCGGCGCTCTGCCCGGAAGCAACTCGGAAAATGCCATCGTTATGCGCCCGTACCAAGGGCTCAACACACTGACCGCAACCGCGAACGTGGGTAACAACCGCTACGACTCCTTCCAGGCAAACCTGCAAAAGCGCTTCGGATCAGGACTTTCATTCCAAGTCGCGTTCACCAAGGGCCGCCTCATTTCAGGCCAGGAGAGCCCCGGCCTTTACACCTACAACTGGAAGCAGTACACCGGCTACACCTCGAACACCGGTCGCCCGTATAGCTTGGCCAACAACTACATCTACAAGTTGCCCAAGTTGTCGGAAAAGCTGGGATGGAGCAATCCGGTATCACGCACGGTGCTGGACGGCTGGCAGTTCGCCCACGTACTGTCTTTCTTCGGAGGCCAGCCCTACACGCCCTCGTTCAGTATCCAGCAAGCAAACACCGGTTCAGGGGTCAACACGGGGCTTACGTTCCTCGGAACACCGGACATTTCACCCCGAGCGGGCGTCAGCGGCGATCTGGGTGCCACCGGGGTGCTGCAATTCAACCCTGCGGGCCTCTCGATTCCGGCAATGTTCCCGACAGGCACAGGCATCGGACCCCGCAACTTCCTCAACGCTCACGGAACCTTCGTGAACGACATGACCTTGACCAAGATTTTCAAGATCACCGAAGGCAAGACTCTTGAGTTCCGGGCCGCCGGCTACAACGTCTTCAACCAGGTACGTCGCACCAACCTGAACACCAGCGTGCAGTACAAGGCAAACGGCGCCTCCTATGCCAACGGGTTCACGGTGTACAACACTCCTGACCAGTTGGCACAGCGGGCCGCAGCGTCCAACGTCACCAGCCCCACCGCGCTCTACAACCAGTACCGCAGCGGCGTCGGCTATACCAACATCACCAGCGTTCAACCCATGCGGATCCTCGAACTCGGATTGAAGTTCCGGTTCTAGGCAATCTTCACGTCAATACGGAAAGGGCCACCCAACCGGGTGGCCCTTTTTCATGTTGAACCAGTCCTACTGCGACAGTGTGAAGTTCACATCCACCGTCGTCAGAACTTCCACCGGCTCCCCATTCAACAAAGTGGGCTTGTACTCCCATTGGCGAACTGCATCGACAGCTGCCTGAACGAGTTCGGGCGGACCGGAGACAACATTGAGGCTCTGGACAACGCCGTCCTTGCCAATCGTGACCTGCAGCTGTACCGTGCCCTGCACACGCGCGGCCTTCGCCTCGGGAGGATAGACCGGCTTGGGCTGCTTCACAAGATTGCGTTGCTGGAAATTGCCCCCACGCGAATCGGATTCTGCGGCTCCGCGGATGCCTCCGGTGCAGCTAGCGCGAACATCAGGATGGCGGCGGCGACCACGCCCAGGAATGACTTCGATTTCATGGCTTTCTCCTATTCCGACAATGTAAAGTTTACATCGATTGTAGTGATCACTTCCACCGCGCTGCCGTTTAAAAGGGTTGGCTTGTATTTCCACTGCTGGACCGCCTGCATCGCGGCCTGCACCAGAAGGGATGGACCAGAAGTCAGACGCAGGTTTTGAATCGACCCGTCCTTGCCGATCACCGCCTCGAACTGAACCACACCCTGCACACGTGCCGCCTTGGCCAATGCCGGATAGCCCGGATTGACCTTGGAAACCAAGTTCGACGCTTGCACATTGGAACCCACGCGCACCGCACCGGCCCCGGCTTGGGCGGCACCGGTGTTGGACGACAGACCCGAAATCACCGTGGTAGCCGACGGGTCGGGGTTGGAGGTGACGAGAATACTGGTCTTGCCACTCCCTACGGGAAGGAGGCGCACGGTCAAGTGTTCGTCGTAGGCCCGGACATCCTGCATCATTTTCAAAACCGTCCCCGGATCCAGCGGGGAACCCACGCTGAGCCCAATCAGGCCAAGTACTTTTTCGCGGGAACGGTCGGAAAGGCCTTCCACACGGATTCCCGATACCACCTTGGGCTCGAGAGCCCCAGCGGCCGCTGGGGCATTGTCGGTTTTCGCAGCCCTTGCCGCATTGAGGTGCTCCATCGCCCGGGCCTCCACCAAACTCCGACGCTTGTCCGACTCCGCCAACTGCGCCTTGGCCTCCGGAAGCGTGAAAACCACCGCCACCTGACGGGTGGAGCTCCCCGCCTCCCTGGCGAAATGCCAACCCAGCACCGACTGCAGAACCGGCTTGCGCAATTCCTCCGGGCCCGACAGAATACTGGCGTCCACCACGTTCCCTGAGGCATCCAGCCGCACCTGCGCCACAACCTGACCCTCCACGCCGTTCTCGACGGCTTGGCGGGGATAGGCCACCGGAGCGCGGTGTAGAATTTCGCTCCCGCTGGGTTGGACCGTTACCCCAACTGGATCGACCGGCACTTGCGGAGCGGCCCAGCCCACCACGCCCAGCCAAACGCACGCGGCCAACGCCGCAATCTTCGGTGTCAACATCTCAAGACTCCTTCTTTCAACCTATTCCGACAAAGTGTAGTTCACGTCAATGGTGGTAATCACCTCCACCGGGTTGCCGTTCAGCAGCGTGGGTTTGTAAACCCACTGCCGGACGGCCTCGATTGCGGATTGCACCAACAGCGGAGGACCCGACACCAGGTGCAAATTCCGGATGGTTCCGTCCTTGGCAATGACAACCTCGAACCGGATGGTCCCTTGGACACGAGCCTGTTTCGCCATCGGGGGATAGACCGGATTAACCTTGACCGAGAGGTTATTCTGCGACACATCGCCTCCGACTCGGATCTGACTGGGCGCACCGGCCGTCACATCGGGAACCATCCGCTCAACCGGCACCGGCGGAGCAGCTGAGCCATCCGTCATCGGGGTCGCCGCAGCCGGAGCCGAAACCACCAGCGTGCTGCCGGTCTTCGAGGTCGCCATTGAGCGGACAAGGAGATGGCCGTCCACGGAGCGCGCGGTTTGCCGGGCAAGATCCATGGTTTCCTGTGCAACAGGCTTGCCAACCAATGGTTGGAGCTTGTCCATCAACGCCCACCGGACCTCTTGGGAAACACCGTTGACCACAATTTTGTCAATTGTCCGCGGACTCGCAGGTTGGGGACCAGTCAGACCCGCCAACTTGTCCATATTGAAATCGCGAAGTACCTGCGCCCTGCTAAGTACCTCCAGTCTCTGCTGTTCCTCCACCAATCGTTCGCGGGTCACAGGCTGTCCGTTCGGCAACCGGAACCGGACCACAATCTGCTGGGTCGAGTTTGCCACGCGCCTGTCGAAGTGCCATTCCAGCACCGATTGCAGCACAGACTTGCGCAGCTCCTCGGGACCGGAAAGAATCGTGGCGTCGGAAACCGCGCCGTCGCCCCCGATCCGCACCAGAACCGCCACCATACCTTGGATACCTTTGACCATCGCGTCCTCCGGATACCCCACGGAACGGCGGTGCAGGATTCCAGCGTCCCCGTTGTCATTGGAAATGCCCTCAATGGAAATGCCCAAGGCATCCTGCACCTCCTGCGGTGCCGCTTGGAGCGGAAGAGCGCTGGTCGCAAGCCAGCAAGCCGCAGCAAGCGCCACCGTGCTGATGGTGAAGGCTGCAATCTTCATCCGTGCGGACATTCGAACCTGACCGAAAATGCTCGCAACCCTCTGCTTCAAATGTCTCCTGCGGAGAAACAGCGGGGCCGGCGCAAGTTCCGACTCCCGTCCACCACTGGCAATTGTCAGCAGCGCGTCCACGTAGCTCTCCCGCTCGTGGGTCATCTCGATCACCGACTGGTCGACGGTTTCCTCCCGCGCCAGTTGGATCTCCGCCAGCACCCACCACACGGCGGGATGGAACCAGAGTGCGGCGCGAACCAATTCCTCGGCAATCGTGAACAGCCAGTCCCTCCGGCGGACGTGCAGAATTTCGTGGCACAAAATGGCGTCCATAGTGGATGCATTGAATGTCGTGCACCGGCTGGGCAACAGGATGATCGGATTTCGGACGCCAAATGTGACGGGTCCGGAAACATCGTCTGAAACCAGTACCTCAGCCTCAACGCACCAAGGCGACGGAGGATCCAACGGGACGCCGTTCCTCCGGTAGCGCGACAGGCGGACAAAGCCAACCGAGAGTAGCAGCAACCGCCAGGTGATCCCGGCTGCTACGAGGAACAGCACCACCCGAGCCCAATCGATGTGGACCGCGGGTGCCGCGTGTGCAACCGGCGTAATCGAGATATCCTGCCCGACGCTGGTCTGAACATAGACCTGCGGCACATTCCACGGCCGGACGACTGGTAGCGCAAGACAGGACAACAAGACCAATTGCCACCACACCAAGCGCACGTCGGGGCTCCTCAGGCGCGCCAGCTTCGCGACGACGCCCGAGACCGCCACAACAACACAGACTTGCGCCGAGTACAACAACAGGTTGTCCAGGTTCATCGCTGCCCCCGGATCTTGGCAATTTCCTCCAAGTCCTCTTTCGACAAGTTGTGCTCCTCTACGAGGTGCACCAATAGCGGTTCCGCCGAGCCGTTGAAGACCCGGTTGACGAACTCCCGGACCATCGCGCCGATGACAGTGCCCTTCGGCTGCGTGGGGCGGTAGACAAAGGCGCGGTCGGATTCGTCCTTGCCCAAGTACTCCTTCTGCTCCAGGATCTTCATCATCGTCATCACCGTGGTGTAGGCCACCGTGCGCGATTCCAGCTTCCGCCGCTCCAGAAGAATCTCATAGACGTCCCGGACCGTGGCGGATTCGCGATCCCAGACGATCTTCATGATTTCGAGTTCCTGCTCCGTGAGCGTACTGCTGCGGGGTCTCATACTAAAAAATTAGTACTAACCGAATCAGATGTCAAGAGTTTTTTGCGTTAGCCCGAAGTGATCCCAGTCCGACCCGCGCATCCCCTCGTGGTACTGTGGTCATAGCTCTTGGACCCGCTGCACTTTCTACCGACCCACCACGAACCGCCTCCGCGTTGCTCGATGTACCGTCTTCGAAATTGACTCCGCCGGGAACTACAAAAGCTGGAAAGAGATTAAAAGACACATGAAAGAACAAGGAACCGTGAAGTGGTTTAACGCCGCGAAGGGATTTGGATTCATCCAGCGTGAATCCGGCGAGGACGTGTTCGTCCACTTCTCGGCGATCGAGACCCAGGGTTACAGGTCGTTGGATGAGGGCGCAAAGGTCAGCTTCGTGGTGACGCGTGGACCGAAGGGCCTGCAGGCGGAACAGGTCAACCAGCTCTAGTTGGGGTGCGGCCCGTACGGGTCGGGCCGTCTTCAATAAGACTGATGTACCAATAAAAAAGGGAGGAGCTGAGCTCCTCCCTTTTTTTATTGCGGACTGTGAATTCCTAGTTTTCGCCCTGCTTGGCGTGGTGGGCTGCCCAGCGGCGCTTTTGCGCTTCGGCAATCCGCTCACGAGCGGAGGCGGACATGACACGCTTCTTCTTGCCCGAAACATCGACCGCGACCGGTTGCGCCTTGGGGCGACCAGCCTTGGCTTTGGGTGCCGCTTCGGGAGTACGCACGGGCGCGGCGCGACCGGCCAACTGGGTGCGGATCTCCGAGATCTTCGCTTCCACCTCTTTTAGTTGCGCTTGAAAGCCGAAGAGGGCAGCTTCAAGTATTTCGCGATCAGATACCATGGTTCAGCCCTAGGATATCACTAGGAGTCCCCTAGCGCAAATAGTTTCATAAACATAGGTTGCGGACCTCGAGGATGACTCAAACAAGTTCACTGTGACGGCAGCAGCAAGCGTAGCCCTACAAGAAACAGCAGCAAAGCAATCAGGTAAAAAATACAGCCCGTCTTCCGGACCCATCTGCCGCCCTTGCCTTTGGTAGCTTCAGCAAGGCGCATTTGCAGCTGTTCCCCCAAGCTGGGATGGTTCCCTCCCTGTGGCAGTGCCCGAAACCGCAGGGAACAAGACGGACATAAATATGGCTTCAACAGAAACCAGTGCGCCAACTGGTCGACCAAGCCCTTGCGCTCCGTCCGATGGGCCCGTCTGCTATTGCACTTTGGACAGGTCATGCTTACCCCAACAGAAACACGGCGGTCTGTGCAAGCAGGTTCGGCATTGTAGAAACACGAACAGGCCCGGAAAGAAAGTAACGTTTCGAGATCGGCAACCCGGCGTCGGCGCACAACTCTTCAAAGTCATTGATGCTGAGAAAGTGGATGTTGGGCGAGTTGTACCAGTCGTACGGAAACAGTTTTGTCTTGGGTGCCTGTCCGGTTAGCAGCATAGCTTTTCGAACAGACCAGTGGCCAAAGTTTGGAAATGAAACAATTGCCCGCTTTCCTACACGCAACATCTCGCGCAAGACATGCAGCGGAGCCTTTGTCTCCTGCAACGTCTGGCTTAGAATAACGTAATCGAAGGCGTGGTCGGGGTAATCCGCCAACCCCTCGTCCAGATCGCCTTGATAGGCTGATACACCGCGCGCAATTGCCTTACGAACCTTGGGAGCCGCAATCTCAACGCCCCGTGCAACGATATTCTTGTTTGCCAATAGCCAAGCCAATAGCTCGCCCTCGCCGCAGCCGAGGTCCAACACCCGGCTCCCGGACTGGACAATTTCGCCGATAACCCCGAAGTCCGGACGTTCAGTCAACTTTGCAGTACGTGCATTGCCTGTTACGGGTTTTTCCATGGTGGTCGATTTTGTCACGCGACACCCCTTGTACGAGCGGATGAAGCAGTTCTGGCGGTACTGTCGAGGAATCCCCGAACTAACTCGGTCTGTTCGGCGATGTCCACCAGGAATGCATCATGGCCATAATTGGACTGGAGATCGCAGTAAGCCACGTCCCCGTTCATGCGGCGCAACACCCGGACAATCTCCTGCGACTGGTAGCTGGGGTAAAGCCAGTCCGAGGTGAAGCTGATCACCAGAAACCTGGTTCCCACATCGCGGAAAGCATCGGCCAAACGTCCGCTGCCATTCGTAAGATCGAAATAGTCCTCGGCCTTGGTGATATACAGGTACGAGTTCGCGTCAAAACGAGAGACAAACTGGTTTCCGCGGTAGCGCAGGTAGCTTTCCACCTCGAAATCCACGCCAAAGTCAAAACCGAACTTTTCCTTCTCGCGCAGGCGCCGCCCGAACTTCTCCCGCATGGACTCGTCGCTCATGTAAGTTATGTGGCCGACCATGCGCGCAATCGACAAACCTCGCGCCGGAGGCTTGTTGGTGTCGTAGTAATTGCCGTCGGACCAATCCGGGTCCGCCATGATCGCCTGGCGACCTACCTCGTTGAAGGCGATCTGCTGAGCGCTATGCCGCCAAGTGGTCGCAATCGGGATCACGGACAGCACCATTTCGGGATAGGTTACCGCCCATTCCAATGCCTGCATGCCCCCCATGGAGCCACCTGCCACGCCCAACAGCCGCTCAATCCCCAAGGATTGAACAAGCATCCGTTGCAACCGCACCATATCGCGAATCGTGATGACCGGAAACGACATCGCATAAGGGCGGCCTGTCGCGGGATTCTTCGCGCCGGGTCCAGTGGTGCCTTGGCAGCCGCCAAGCACGTTGGAGCAAATCACGAAATACCGGTCCGTGTCGAATGCCTTGCCGGGACCGATCATGTTGTCCCACCAGCCGGGCTTACCAGTTTCGTGGCTGATTCCGGCGGCGTGGGCGTCGCCGGTGAAAGCGTGGGTTACCAGGATCGCGTTGGACTTGGCGGCATTCAGGTGGCCGTAGGTTTCGTAAGCTATTTCTACAGGCGCCAGCGTTGCGCCCGAGTCGAGGGGGATACTTTCAAATTGCGCGGAACGGGTCTCAACAACCATTCGAAGTCACCTCATGGTATCAAGGCTGTTTTAGGCTTGGCGCCGTATATCGTGCTGCTTGCCGCGCTTCCAGCGATCCTTGGGGCTGCAAAGGACTTCGCATGGAGCCAAGCACTGCCCGGATACCATTACCAGTTTCCACGCGACCATTTCGAGCACGAAGACTTCCGCACTGAATGGTGGTATTACACGGGCAATGTGGTGGACGAGGGGGGCAAACGGTTCGGCTTCGAATTGGTCTTCTTCCGCCAAGGTGTACCTCCGGGAGAAGACAACAAGTCGGTCTGGACGCTGAAAAACGCCTATCTCGGCCACGCCGCGCTAACGGACGCCTCCGGCAAGCGCTTTCTATATGAGGAAAAGCTCAACCGATCAGGCCCCGGAATCGCAGGCGCATCATTTCTGGAGCGCAAAGTGTGGAATGCCAACTGGTCCGCAACTTGGAGCCCGGGCGACCGGCAGACGCTGCGGGCGATCACCCCGAAATTCCGCCTGCAACTGGAACTGGAGCCCGAAAAGGGGTTTGTGATCCAAGGCGAGAATGGCGTTAGCCAGAAGGCGGACGGCGTGGGCATGGCATCGCACTATGTTTCGTTCCCAAGGCTGCGGGTGAAGGGGTCCATCGACTCGCACCAAGTGACTGGAACCGCCTGGATGGACCACGAGTGGTTCAGCAACCAGCTCGCCGCGGACCAGCTGGGGTGGGACTGGTTCAGCATCCAGCTGGAAGATGGGACCGAGCTGATGCTGTACCGGTTCCGCAAGACGGGAGGAGGCGTGGACACCCACTCGTCCGGCACTTTTGTGAACAAGGATGGCAAAGCCCGGCATTTGACCTATAACGAGTTCTCACTGGTGCCCGGCGCAGCCCGGCACGGGAAATACCCAATCGAATGGCAGGTGCGGGTACCGTCCCTGGGGATAGACTTGGCGTGCCGACCTGTATTGGCGAACCAGGAGTTGGCCCCAAAGAACGGCAGTGTCGGCTACTGGGAGGGAGCAGTTGATTTCAGCGGCAGCCAAAAAGGGGTTGGCTACCTCGAAATGACCGGCTATGACGGCAAATCGCCCCTGCGGTAAAACTCCAAGCCCCGCCGGGCGACGTGGTCCCGGAGAGCGTCGTCAGCCGAAGCGTGCCGCACCTGATCAACCCGAAATGGCAGGGCCAAATCCTCAAGCCGCGCCTCAATTCGAAGCTCGTCCCGCAACCGCAACCGGTCGCCAAACAGAGCCAAGTCCGCGTCCGGTCCGACAGTCCAGTTCCCGATAGCCCGCGAGCCGAACAATACGACGCGCTCAACTTCGGGAAACTCGGCGAAAGCGGCTTGAATCGACGCGCGCTGTCCTTCCGTGAAACCGTCATTCATTCCCACGCTCCGCCAACCGGGTCACAAAGGCTTCCAGCATCGGCAAGTAGGACGACTTTATGAGTTCCTGTGCCTCCCCGGCGGCCTTGGCATCATAAGCGTGAGTGAACCGATTGCGGCTCTCAAGTGCCGTCATCCATGTCGCGCCCTCGGAAATCAATCCAGCCGACAAGCCGACCAAATTCCAACTCCGAGTACGTGGCCTGAACGCAAGCCGCACGGAAACGGGAAAACGCCCGCTCCAAGTGTTCGAAACGTTGCCGCCACCTCAAGTCGCCAGTTGCCGCCATGCAACGATTCCATCGGCCAGCCCAGCCCGAAAATAGATTTCCACCCCGCCCCTGCCCACAAAGCGCTACACTGCTTCAATGAAGCTCACACTCGCGCCCGCGCTTCGCATATCGATTGCTCTCCTGCTGGCCTCCAGCCTCCCTGCCCAGACCACCATGTCCGCCGAGAAACAGGCCGCCATCAAGGCCGACCTCGCCGGACAAATCGACGCCATGAAAAAACGAGCCCAAGTCATGGTTGACAGCGTCTTCAGCTTCGGCGAGCTGGGGTTCCAGGAAGTGGAAACCTCGAAATACCTCACCGGCATCCTTGAAAAGGAAGGCTTCAAGATCCAGCGCGGGGTGTCCGGCATCCCCACCGCCTGGGTTGCGTCCTGGGGTGAGGGCAAGCCGGTCATTTCGCTCGGCTCGGACATAGACGACATTCCCCAGGCATCCCAGAAGCCCGGCGTCGCCTACCACGAACCGATGATCGAGGGAGCACCCGGCCACGGTGAAGGCCACAACTCCGGCCTTCCGCTGAACATCCTTGCCGCCATCGCGGTCAAGCAAACGATGGAGCGCGAACACCTCAAGGGCACCATCCGGCTCTGGCCCGGCGTCGCGGAGGAACTGGTGGGCACGAAGGCCTACTACGTCCGGGATGGCATGTTCAAGGATGTGGACGTCGTCCTGTTCACCCACGTCGGAAACAACCTCAATGTGAGCAGCGGTCCAACCACCCAGAACGGCCTGATCTCCGTGGAATACCTGTTCAAGGGCGAAAGCGCCCACGCCGCCGGGGCCCCCTGGCGAGGCAAGAGCGCGCTGGATGCGGTCGAACTGATGGACATCGGCTGGAACTTCCGCCGCGAGCATTTGCGCCTCGCCACCCGCATCCACAACGTGATCACCAACGGCGGCGACCAACCCAACGTCGTCCCGCCGAACGCCGCCGTCTGGTACTACTTCCGCGAGGCTGACTACGAACACATCATGAACCTCTGGAAGATCGGCGACAACATGGCCCAGGCCGCCACCCTGATGACCGACACCACGTTCACCTCCCGTGTTCTCGGTTCCGCATGGCCCGGACACTTCAACGTTCCGATCGCCGAGGCCATGTACGAAAACATCAAGAAAGTGGGTCTGCCGCAGTGGTCCGACGATGACCAGAAGCTGGCAAAAGCCCTGCAAACCGAGTTGAAGGTTCCGGTGCGCGGCCTTGCCTCCAAGATTCCCGAATTGCGCAAGCAGAAGGCACCGGAGGGCGATGCGGAAGCCGAGGGCGGCCAGCAGCAGCAGCCCACAGGCGGCGGTTCCGACGATATCGGCGACGTCTCCTGGGTGGTCCCCACCGTCACATTGAACTATCCTTCGAACATCCCCGGCGGCCCGGGCCACAACTGGGCCAATGCGATCTCCATGGCCACCCCCATCGCCCACAAGGGCGTCGTCGCCGGTGCCAAGGTGCAGGCCATGACGATGCTCGACATTCTGCTCAAGCCCGAACTCGTAACCAAGGCCTGGGACTACTACAACAACGTCCAGACCAAGACCGTGAAATACAAGAGCCTGCTGCGCCCCGATGACAAGCCGGCGATTTGGCTCAACCAGAAGACCATGGATCAATACCGGCCAAAGATGAAGGAGTTGTACTACGACCCCACCAAGTACGACAACTACTTGGACCAACTGGGGATCAAATATCCCACGGTGAAACCCTAGTGTCCGCGCCCCTCGTGTTCATGTGGGCGTTCGCCCTGGGATGCATCAACGGCCTACGGTCGTTCTCGGGTGTTTCCACGCTCAGCCTGGGTGCGCGGCTCGGCTGGGCACACTTCGGGGCCACCGCGTTCGCATTCCTCGGTGCAGCATGGGCTGCTCCCGTGTTCTGTGTGCTCGCGGCGCTGGAGCTCTACGGCGACAAACAATCCTGGATTCCCAGCCGGAAGAGTCCGGGCGCGCTGGCTACGAGGCTGATCCTCGGCGGCACCTGTGCTGCGGCATTGGCCTCGTCGGCTGGCCAGGAGGCGTATTTCGGATTTCTGGCCGGGGCGGCGGGCGCGCTATGCGGCACGTTCGGGGGGTATGAAGTGCGAGTGGGACTGGTCCGGGCACTCAAGATCCCGGATTTGCCGGTCGCACTGCTGGAAGACTTGATCGCCATTGGTGGCGGGTTGTTTGTAGTGTCGAGGTTCCAGTGAGAAACTTCGATGCGATCGTGATCGGCGCGGGCCAAGCTGGTCCGTCCCTTGCAGCGCGATTGGCTGGCACGGGCATGCAGGTGGCCATGGTGGAGCGAAAGCTCTTCGGCGGCACTTGCGTCAACACGGGCTGCATTCCCACCAAGACGCTGGTTGCCAGCGCCTACGCCGCCCATTTGGCACGGAGGGCAGCCGATTATGGAGTGTCCACAGGCCCCGTCACCGTGGACATGAAAGCCGTCAAAGCCCGCAAGGATTCAGTTTCGGAACGTTCCCGGACCGGTGTCGAAGGCTGGCTGAAAAGCACTCCGAATCTCGCGGTTTTTGAGGGGCCCGCACGCTTCGAGTCTCCCGTGACCGTACGCGTCGGGGCGGATTTGCTCACCGCCCCGAAGATCTTCATCAATGTGGGGGGCCGGGCGTCCGTACCCGACATGCCCGGGATCCACGAAATCCCGTTCCTCACCAACAGCAGCATGATGGAGGTCGATTTCCTGCCGCGCCATCTGGTGGTAATCGGCGGCAGCTACATTGGCTTGGAATTTGCCCAGATGTACCGTCGCTTCGGCAGCGAGGTAACGGTTGTGGAGCGCGGTCCCCGGCTAATCCCGCGCGAAGACGAGGATATCTCCGAAACCGTTCGGGAAATCCTGGAGGGCGAGGGCATCCGAATCTGCCTGAATTCGGACCGGATCCGGTTTTCACAAAGGGACGGCGACATCGCCGTGGGCATGAATTCTCATGACCCGGACGCCGAAATCGTGGGATCTCATGTTTTGCTCGCGGTCGGACGGGTTCCGAACACCTCGGACCTCGGCTTGGATCTAGCCGGCGTCGTGGTCGACAAGCATGGCTACATCCAAGTCGACGACGAGCTGCGCACCAGCACCCCCGGCATCTGGGCGATGGGCGATTGCCACGGTCGCGGCGGGTTCACGCATACTTCGTACAACGATTATGAAATCGCGGCCCACAACCTGCTGAACCCTGCCGAGGAGCCCCGCCGGATCACCGACCGAATTGCAACGTACGGCCTGTTCATCGACCCTCCTCTTGGCCGCGCCGGGCTAACCGACACGGAAATCCTGCGCCGGGGAATACCAGCGCTCACCGGCAAGCGGTTAATGACCCGCGTCGGCCGCGCACTGGAGAAGGGAGACACACGCGGATTCATGAAGGTAACCGTACACGCCGAGACCAAGCAAATCCTGGGTGCCGCGATCCTGGGCGTGGGGGGCGACGAGGCCATCCACTGTATCTTGGATGCCATGTACGCGAAAGCGCCGTACACTGCCATCCAGCGGGCGGTCCACATCCACCCGACGGTATCGGAGCTGATTCCGACCGTACTGGGGGAATTGGCCCCCCTCTCCCCAAATTCCCCAACCACCCCCTAGGCCAATTCCACGCCTTCGTCACTGGGGACAACAATCCAAGCAGCCAAGTACACCAGAAAACCTACACCCGTGGTGAGTGCAACGGCCAGCCAAATAACGCGCATCAGCACCAGATCCACTCCAAAGTGACGTGCGAATCCCGCGCAAACCCCGGCGACCTTCTTGTTCCGCTTGTCCAGCAGCAGCCTCTGGTGGGGAGGAGGACCGGACGGTGGAACATACCCGGGTGCGGAATAGGACGGGCCTGTACTAGTCGATTTGCCGCAATTGGAACAGAATTTGTCGAGGTCCTTGAGTTCAGTGCCACATTTGGTGCAGTACATTTGGTGTCTCCCTATCCAATATACGGAACTTGACGCCCCGGTGTTCAAGGGTTCGGGACTTGGAATCCGAAATCCGCAACGCGCTGGAAGGCTAGCGCTTGGCTCGCATCCACAAGGTACCCAGCTGCTTCAGATGCGTCCGTAGATTCTTCTCCCCGGCGAACCAGTCCTCGTGGTGGAAGTGGCCGAAATTGCCTTCGCCGGTTTCGGGAAGGTCCAAATCCCCCAGCGCGATATTCAGACCCATCTTGCGGTCACCCATCGCGGTCGAGTAAAACTTGCCTGGCTCGACCTCCAAGCAGGGGTCGAAGTTCACGGCCCATTCGATGACGTAACCATGCCCGCCGGGCTTGGCCTTGGCGACGCAAGCCTGGGCCCCATCCAAAATCCACTTCTGGTAGTTGTTCCACGCGCTTTCCAGCTTTCGCGGCTCACCCTCCAAGAGCCCCCCCACCCCCACGCCGCCCTTGCGGGATTTCGTCAGATTGCAGACCATCTGCCACGAACTTCCGTCGCCCGCTGAATCCTCGTTGGCAACCCACTTGTTTGCCGCGTTGACCAACAACTCCATCTCGTCGCCGAACCACGGGTAGCCATCGCGAGAAAGCTCATGCGCCTTGGCATTTTCACTCGGAAGCCAGCGGGGGGTATCGATGCCGTACAACACATCGTCGGTGACGTCGAAAGCAAAATACAACCGCTTCCCGTCGTGCTTGACATAGCCTTTGAGCGCGAGGTCCTTTGGATTGCTGGTAGGCGAAAACTGGGACATCCAGCCAGCGTTGGTGAACGTGACCGCGTCGTCCCATTCACCGGGCGAAATCACGCCGTCCAGCTTCGGCGTGGTGCCGGGATATGCGTTCAACTCCCGTGGGTACTCGCCAGCCGTCAATCCCAAGCTGGAAAACATCAAGGCGGCGAGTACTTTTCCCACGGGAATCTCCTTCGAACTACTTCTTGCGGCGAACAGGAGTGGCAGGAGCAACCGCAGCCGTTGCGACGCCCATTTCCTTCAGCTGGTCCTTGGCTTGGGCACCTTGGTCCTTGCGCGGATACTTGGCGACGACGGCACGGAACGTGGCGATCGCCTCCGTCTTCCGGCCCGCCTTGCGCAGCGCCACACCCTTGGAATACATGGCATCGGGAGTCACTTCACTCGCCGGGTAGCGCTCAATGACGGCATCGAAATCCTGTGCCGCCTGATCGTACTTCAGCTGCGACATATGGCATTCGCCGACGTTCAGCAGCGCCGACGAAGCATTGGGATCTTCCGGATAAAACTTCAGGAAGTCGTTGAACTCGGAAATTGCGAGGTCGAACTTCCCGCCGTTTTGGTCGCGGACCGCGTTGGTGAACAAGGTCGACGCAGGTGGAATGACGGCGGCAGGTGGCGCGGCAGCCTGGGGTGGGGCGGCAGGCGGGGCCGACAGAACCTTCAAGACATTGTCGATGTCATTTAGCTTCTGCATCACTTTGTTCATCGACGTGTTCAGGTCCGCCATGGAGTTGCGGACCTCGGAAACGTCGTTGTTGGTGTTGTCCACCTTGGCCGCAAGACCGGCAATCGGCTGGAGCTTCGCCCCTAGTTCACGGTCCAAGGTCTGGTTGACCGTCGAATTCAGGACGGTAACGCCCGTGTTGGCCTTGTTGCCCGCATCCAGGGCCTGCTGGACAAGCACTTGGATGGCGGACATCTTCTGGTCGAAGCTGCTTTGCAAGGCCTTGACCTGGTCTTGGAGCTGGGCGATGTCGCGTTGCATTTCCTGCTGCTCACGGCTGGCCGCGCCGAAGGCGGGACCAGCCAAGCTCAGGAAACCCAGAAACAGCGTTGCGGGGGCGAAATGTTTGGTGGATCGCATGTTCTTATTGGTTGGCCGAGAAGTGGCCCCGACGGTTCTTCTGCCAGCAGGATTCGTTCGCTTCCGTGCACTGCGGGCGTTCCTTGCCATAGCTGATCGTCTTGATCTTCGCTGCGGGAATCCCAAGCTGAACTAGGAAGTCGCGGACCGCGGATGCACGCCTGTCGCCCAAACCGAGGTTGTATTCGGCGGAACCCCGCTCGTCGCAATGGCCTTCCAAGTTGATCGAAGCATTGGGGAAATCGGCAAAAATCTTCTGAAGCGAGGCTGCGTCGGCGGTCAAGGCAGCGCGGGCATCGTCGCGGATGTTGTTTGAGTCGTAGTCAAACAGTGCGTCCTGCAGATCGGAAGCAACTCGTGATTCCAGCGTGCCGACGTTGGACCGTACCACCGGGGCGGGCGCGGGAGGCGGCGGCGGGGCCGTCACCGAAACCGTCGCGGTGCGCGTGGCATTGCCACCCGGGCCGGTAGCGGTCAGCGTGTAGGTAGTTGTCACATCCGGGCGTACGCTCCGGGCACCGCTTGCAGCAACAGTGCCGATGCCGTTATTGATGGAAACCTCGGTTGCGCCAGTGGTTGCCCAGCGCAGGTTTGCAGTCTGCCCGCGTTCGATCGTGCTGGGTTCAACGGTGAAATCGGTAACCGCAGCCGTGCTCGGAGCTGGCTGGTTCACCTTCGGGGCTTCAGGTGAAGCAATTGGAGGAGGAGGCGGCGGTACAACGACCTTTTTCTTGCACCCCGCCGCAAAAACGGCCAGGCCTACTGCCAACGCAACACTCGCCCGGGTGGAGGGGCGAACCGGATACCACGCGTTTGTCTTCATAAAATCTTCGTTCCTCCTATTGAACACCAAACTGGAACATCCCGCACGAGCTATTTTGCACCCCAGACCGCGTATCTATTTGAACCCGTCTGGGTCAACTGCTTCACCTGCGTACCGTCGGCCAACATCGTATACAACTGCGGACGTCCGTTGCGGGTGGACGTGAACACTAAATGCCGCCCGTCCGGGGCCCAATTGGGATTCTCGTTCCGCCCTTCGCTGTGCGTCAATTGAATGTACTGCTTGGAGCCGATGTCCATCACAAACACATTCCAGTCGCCCTTGGCATAACCGCGGGTCCAAGAGAACGCAATGTGCTGCCCATCCGGGTTCCAGCTGGGGTTCGAGGCCTCGCCTTCGCCGTTGGTGATCCGCTCCACATTCGAACCTTCGGCATCCATCTTGTAGATCTGTTGCGGACCCGGGCCGCTGACAAACAGGACCACATTCGCATTCTTGGGATTCACCTTGGGTTCCACGGCGATGGCCTCGCGACGCGAAATCCGGCGGAAACCCTGCCCGTCCAGGCCCGCCACGAAAATCTGCGCCAGACCGCTGGCCGACGAGGCGTAGTAGATCTGCTTGCCGTCCGGAGTGAAGTTGGGAGTCGTGTTCAGCGATGCCTCCTGGTTGTAGAAAGGCAGCAGTCGACCATTTTCCGTCGAGGCAATCATGATCCTCGGCGTCCCCTTCGCGTAACTCGTAAACGCCACCCGCGACCCGTCCGGCGAAACACCCGGCATGATCGACAGCGATTTCAGGTTGGTCAGCGCCTTCTGGTTGTTGCCGTCCCAATCCATTGCCCAAATTTCATCCGCGCCCGAACGGTTGGACGAAAAATAGATCCTGCTACCCAGCAGTGAGGCCGCGCCACCGAACTTCTGGATGATGTCGTTGGCGAACTCATGCGCCACCTTGGTCGCTCCAGCCGCGTCCAACGAGCCGGTGTAGCGCCCGTAGAGGAGCTGCGGTGCCTGCGAATTTTCCGGCCTCGTGTCATACAGGTATCCATACAGCACCAGAACCCCGTTGACTGCAGCGGAATAGCCGAACGCAATGTGGGTCGCGTTCACTGGCGGACCTGCCCAATCGACGAGCGCCAATCCCTGCTTGTTGTCCTCCGGACGGAGATCCTCCGGACGCTGCGGATTCGAGAGCGGAAAATTGCTCTTCGGCTTCATCTCGAAGAGGCTGGAGCTGTCCAAGTCGCTGAAAAGGGTCGAATTGAAGGTCCCCATCAGGGGTTGCGCCGCGCCCGACCCGCGGAAATCAGTTACGGCGATGGCAGGCTTGCCACCCTTGCCTGTTATCCATTCGCGGATATCGACATTCTGGCCAAACAGAAGGGCCGCGCCAATCACCGGCAGCGCCGCAATGAGAAAAACAGTTTTCCGCGTCATTGTTTGATCCGCTCCGGTAGCGTCATT
>CAITMP010000098.1 GCA_903893525.1 uncultured Acidobacteriia bacterium
CCCATTCCCCTCAATCCCCCCATCCACAATCGCCCCCCACCGCCCAAATCTAGCGGACGGGCCGCGCGGGATGCGGCTCCAAGTGTGGGAGGAACCGGTTCGCGGCCAAGTCGTCCGCGGGTTTCTGAGTAGGGCGGCCATTCTTGGCCGCAGCGACCTTTCCAGGTCGCCATAACCGAAAATCCCTGGTTAAGGCACCATGCCCAACCCCGGTCACACCCGTACCAGGAAAATTTTCAACGCAAAACCAACTTTTTTATCAATCACTTGCAAATGCGCACCCCCACAACAACCCCAAAATCCACCCGACCGCCATGCTATCCAGATGGCATGAAAAATCTCTTTTGCAAGCAGTGGAACCAAAAGTTCGCTGCCAATCCATTTCTCCCGGCGGCTTTCAAAACTGCCATCCATACACAGGACCCCGTGGCCTTCGCCACCCACCGGCTCGGCATCCAACCCGACCCCCAACAAGCCGCCTTTCTGGCCTCAACCGCCAACCACGGCATCCTCAACTGCACCCGCCAGTGGGGAAAATCCACCATGGCCGCCATCAAGGCCGTCCACCGGGCCTACACCCGACCCGACTCCCTGGTCGTAGTCGCCAGCCCATCCGAACGCCAAAGCGCCGAATTCGTCCGCAAGGCATCCTCCATGGTCCATCGCCTCGGACTCAAAGTGAAAACCGACGGCACCGGCGACCCCTCCATCCTCCTTCCCAACGGTTCCCGCCTCGTCGGCCTCCCCGGCAACGAGGAAACCATCCGCGGCCTCTCCGCCGTCTCCCTTCTCCTCATTGATGAGGCTTCCCGACTCGAAGACCGCGTCTACCTCGCCCTCCGTCCCATGCTCGCCGTCTCCGGAGGCGACCTCTGGCTCATGAGCACCCCGTGCGGACGCCGCGGATTCTTCTACGAAGCTTGGGAACTTGGCGGAGAAACCTGGGAGCGCCACCGCGTCCCCGCCACCGAATGCCCTCGCATCTCCCCGGAATTCCTCGAACATGAGCGCTCCCAAATGTCCCCCATGTGGTTCCGTCAGGAATTCATGGCCGAATTCGTCGACAACGGAACCGCCGTCTTCGGGCGTGACATCGTTGAAGCAGCCTTCGAGGACGCCGTCCAAACTGCCGACCTCCTCCTCGATCTCGGCCCCCACTCAAGGCAGCGGAACCGGTGACACAGTTTTATCTTGGCCTGGACCTCGGCAAGCGGCGCGACCACTCCGCGCTCGCCGTGGTCGAGCGGGTCCAAGCCTATTCGCCCTACTCCGGCTCGCGGCTCTCCTCCATCGATCTCCGTTTCCTGGAACGCATCCCGCTCGGCACCCCATACCCGGTGCTGGTGAATGCGATTCGCGACGTGGTGCAGTCGGACATCCTGCGTGGTCGCTGCGCCCTGGTCGTCGATGCCACCGGAATCGGAGGTCCGGTTGTCGACATGCTCCGCCATGCCCAATTGGGCTGCGAGCTGTCGGCGGTCACCATCACCGGAGGGGAGCACCAGTCCGGCAACGGCTACGAATACAGCGTTCCGAAACAGGACCTGATTGCGGGAGTGCAAGTGTTGCTTGAATTGGGCCAGCTCCGTTTCGCCCGGCGCTTGCCGGAAGCGGCTTCGCTCGTCCGCGAACTCGTGGACGTCCGAATGACCAGCACCACCCCCGGCCGTGTCCGCATCGGAGCTGACGGCTGTGGCCAGCACGACGATCTCGTGATGGCCCTGTCGCTAGCCTGCTGGAGGGCCGGCCGACGCGAAAACTCCTTCGGCACCCACCGCATCGTCTAACCCAAGTCCGAATTTAAGCCAATCCAAAGGAAACAAAATGATAGAAATTTTCTTCCCAAAAGCAAACGGCACCACCCAGCTGCGCATGCCCAAGACATCCCCGTTCGTCCCCGACGACCTCGGAATCCGCTGGCAAGGTCCAGTCCTCAACGGGGACCAGTCCGTCGAGCAAGAAAGGCGGCACCACGAAAACCCCAATCTGGAGCCATCGGCGGACATCGAAAACCTCGACCCCGTTCTCCGCTTCCACTGCCGCCTATAAAATGCGGTCCAAAACTGCCAAGAGCTCTCAGATCCGCGCGAGTGCCTTGCGGGCCAGGGCCTGCACGCCAGCGGCAATCTTCGCGTTGTCGCCGAAGCCGAGCGCGGAAACCAACACGTACTTTCCGTTCTTCAGCATCACGTGCAGTTGGACACCGGCACCCGGGATTTGGACCAGCACTGCCGTGCTACCCAGATCGGGAATGGAACAAACGGATGCCTCGGGAAACGCCGCCTTGAGGTTTGCAATTTCGAGAACGGCGTCGGATCCCGCCTCCAGTTGCTGCAGCGAGATCCGAAGAACGGCCTCCGGTCCGGCTTGGTACTCGCAGCTTGCTTCGGCACCCTCGGTTTCCTCCGTGCCGGGTTCCAAGCGGCGTCCCAGTTCCAATTCCGCTTCCATCCGTCCCACCAGCTTGCAGGTTGCCGCATGTTCCCGGTTTGCGGTGAAGTTGGCTCCGGCTGCAACAGGTGTGTCGAACTTGGGAGCGACACTAGCGAGGAACAAGAGGAAGATTGCGCTGGCTGGCATGACCCTATTACAACTGTCGAAGCTGCTAGCCCGCAATGGTGTGGGTTCTAGTCTGGGGTGGAGGTATTACCGGTTTCAGGCACGGGTGGTGTCAACGGATGTTGTCCGCCAGCGAGAAGATCGGCAGATACAGTGCAATCAGCACAAACGCCACGAAGATGCCCATGAACACCATGATGGCGGGCTCGATCAACGACATCACCGCCGTCATTTTGGTGTTCACGTCCTCCTCGTAGAACTCGGCCACGCTGGTCAACATCTGGGGCAGGGCACCGGTGGATTCGCCAACTTCGATCATGTCGACCGAGAGGGCGGGGAAGATACCAGTCGCCGAGAGGGAGCCCGAAAGCGGCTGGCCTTCCCGCACCATCTTTCCGGCTTGGTTGAGTGTTTTCCGCAGGAGCGGCGTGCCCAAAGAGCCAGCTGCGGTTTCGAGGCCCTGCACGAGTGGAATGCCTCCCGTAAGCAGGGTTCCCAGGACCCGCGAAAACTGCGCCACCTGGTACTTGATCCAGATGTCGCCAAAGACCGGAATCCGGATCTTGAAGCGGTCGATGGATTCCTGCGCGGCTTCTCCGCGCGACCACCACGTGAAAAGGGCCGCCAGCCCAGCCAAGGCTCCGATCCCGACCACGACGTAATCCTTGGCGGTGGTGCCGATTGCAATCAGCCAGACCGTGATAGCCGGTAGTTGCGCCGACATCGCGGAATAGAGTGTGGCGAAACTGGGGACCACATAGGTGATCAGAAAGAGCACGAGCACTATCACCAGAACGATTAGGACCGAGGGGTACATCAGCGACACCAATACCTTCTTGCGCACGCCCAGCGCCAGCTTCTGGTAGGTCACATATCGGTCCAGCACCTCGACCAAGCTGCCCGATTTTTCCCCGGCCATGATGGATGTGACGTAGATCTTCGGGAAGATTTCCTGGCCACGGAAGGCATCCGACAGTAGAACTCCACGCTTGACTTCTTCCCGGACGGCATCGATGTACGGTTTCAGTTTGGCGTCTGTCAGGCGTTCCGCCAGCAGGTCCAGCGATTTCAGGATCGGAAGTCCGGCACGGATGAGCGTGGAAAACTGTTGGTTGAAAATGAGAAACTTTTCGACATCGAGCTTCTTCTTGCCCCCGATGCCGATGGCGGCGAGCAGGCTGTTGGAGCCGTCCTTTGCTGAAACCGTGTAGACGAGGAAGCCTTGGCGGCTGAGCCGCTCGCGAATTTCCTGTTCGGAAGCTGCGTTGTGGGCCTGGTTGTGCACAGTGCCCTGTGCGTCTGCGTACTTTACGGCGAACTGGCCCATTAGCGTCCTGTTTCCTCCCGGACTTCCACTCCGGCCGGTGCGCGGAATATGAAGAGTTCTGCTGCCACGGGCACGTTCAGTTTTTCAGCTGAGAATGCAAACTCCAACCGGGAGAGATCCTGGCCGGTGATGATGACGCGCCGGATCTCGCCCGATGGCAGAGCAAGGAATTCCACCTTGGTATAGGCGAGATTGTCGGTTTTGGCGTCCGCCTCGATCCACAGGCCGCTCCCGCCCGGGCGTCCACGGAGTCGACTGAATTCCTTGGCGAATTCCAGTTTTCCCAGCAGAAACGCCAGCGGTGCCCGGAGATCGTCGGTAACCGTCAATTTGCTTTTTGTTGCGCGGTCGTCGCCCGGTGTGTAATCGAAAACGTTCTTGCCGTCGGACAGGAAGATTTTTCCGACCGGGGATTTGTAATCCCACCGCATGCGTCCGGGCTTTCGGAGATACAATGTTCCCGATTCATTCTGGACCGGGCGGCGACCGCCGGAATAGGTTTCCGAGAAGGTGAGTGTGAGGGACTGCGCCCGGTTGTAGTGGGTCTCGACCGATTTCACGACATCAGCCAGCGGCAAGTCGGCAGCGAGCAGTGCTGGAACTGTGAGCAAAACCCACGCGGGAAACCGGATCACATTAAAGATGACGCGGAACCGGCTTGGTCCGTGGACTGCAAATCGCACCATACACGGATTCATCGATTGACAGTCCTTCTGTAACCTTATGTTGACACCATTTTGGAATCCTAAAGATACGATGTCGAATTGTCTTCGCTCCGCATTCCTCCTGATCCTGTCCGCTCTGTCGGCGGGTGCCCAAATCGACCGGTCCGCCCTGACGGGTACCGTCAAGGACCAGACGGGCCATGGAGTTTCCGGTGTCGCGATCCGGGTGGTCCGGCCAGCGGATGGCTTGGAGCGGAATGCCGCCGCTGGTGCGGCGGGCGCGTACGCGGTTCAGGACTTGCCGGTGGGTACCTATGAGGTCACGTTCTCAAAACCGGGGTTTGCGACCGTCCGGTATTCGGAGGTTGCCCAAACAATCGGTTTGACCAGGACATTGGACGCCGTGCTTTCTGTGGCGGCCCAACCGCAGACCGTGACAATCTCGGAACCAATTTCCCAACTGGACCGCACAACCGCGTCGGTGGGCGCGCGGACGGAGCGTAGGCAGGTGGAGGAACTCCCGCTGAACGGACGGAACTGGTACAGCATGACCAGTCTGGCACCTGGGGCCGTTGACAGCGGCGGCAGCAATATGAAATCGGTGCGGTTCGCCGGCCACGCGCTGGACGACAACAACTTCACCTTGGACGGCGTCGATGCGACCGGGGTGATCAACCAAGCCCAGCGCGGCCAGGGCCGGATGACGATCCCGATGGATTCCATCGCGGAGTTTCGGGTGGAATCCGCGCTCTACTCGACCGAATTGGGCGGATCGCCCGGCGGACAGATCTCGATCACGTCTCCTTCGGGGACCAACGCCATCCGCGGAGGCTTGTACGAATACTTCCGCAATGACAAATTGAACGCACGCTCGCCGCTCGATCCGGCCAAGGTTCCGCCCTTCCGGCTCAACCAGTTCGGCGGCAGCCTTGGGGGGCCGTTGGCGAAGAACCGGAGCTTCTATTACGTCAACTACGAGGGATATGAGCAGCGGCTGGGCCAAACGATCACCGGTTTCGTGCCAACCGATGCCTTCCGTGCAACGGTGGCACCGTCGGTGGCTGCCGTGGTGGCGGCATTTCCGAAAGGAAATGGCGCGCAGGTGGACGCCAACACCGTCACCTATCAGTTTCTGGGCCGTCAAGCCGTCGAGGAGAACACCGGGATGCTCCGCCTGGACCACCGGTTCGGCAACAGGTTGACTGGATTCTTGCGCTACAACCAGGACGAGGCCGTCTCAACCGTTCCCACCGGAGCGATCGGCATCACCCAGAGCGTGGACACACAACCGAAGAATGGGGTGGCGCAGCTTCTGCAATTGTTCACCCCCAATCTGACCAACGAGTCGAAATTCGGCTTCAACCAGGCAATCACGCACACGCGTACACTGTCGCCGCTGGCCTACACGGTGGCAATCACCGGTTTCAGCTCCATCACGAACGGCAATAGCAAGGATGAACGGGGAACTACGCTCTCTTGGGTCGACAATGCGACGTGGGTCGCAGGCAGGCATATTGTGAAGGCGGGGGTGGAAGTTCGATATGTGGAGATGAACCAGGGGAGCTCGTTCACCGGGACTCTGTCCTACTTGACGCCCGCGCTTTTTGCCTCCAACACGTTGGACAGGGCCACGCAGACGTCCACCTTGCCCATGAAGCACGAGCGCAAGACCCAGTTCTTCAGCTTTGTTCAAGACGAATACAAGGTGCGGTCGAACGTGACGCTGAATATCGGTCTGCGCTATGAAACATACGGGGTCTTCCACGAGTTGGACAACCGGGCCATTCCGTTTGACTTTGTTACATGCGGCCCAGTGGGCTATTGTCCGGCGGGCAGTCCCTTCAACTTCCCCAACCGGCTGAATTTCGATCCGCGGGCGTCGATTTCATGGGCTCCGGAAGCACTTTCCGGCAACACCGTAATCCGCGCCGGTGCCGGCATCTACCATGGCGACGGCCAACTGGACGACCAGAACCTCCCCGCCTCGAACGATGTGCCGCGCTACAGTTTGACTCGGGCCACGTTTCCGGCGCTGTCCTACCCGATCAACTCTTTTCTCGCGCAGTCCGCCGGTATTGTGACTCCCCGGATGCTGGACCGAAATAGAAAAGACCAGTACTCCTCCGAATGGGGACTCTCGGTTCAGCAGCGCATGGGCGGAACCGTGGCGAGTCTTGGATACTTGGCGAGCAAGGGCACGCACGTTTTGTCGACGAGCTATGTGAACGCGCTGATTCCGGGTACCGGCCTCCGCCCATATCCGGCATTCGGAATTGTGGAGTACCGCGGCAACGACAGCAACACGTCGTTCCAAGGTCTGCAGGCTTCAGCCCAGCGCTATTTCCGCCGGGGATTTCTGTTTTCGGCCAACTACTTGTGGTCTCATTCGATCAACGACGGGGCGACTGGCGGCGGCGAAGCAGTCTTTCCCCAGAACATCCAATGCCGGGCATGCGACCGGGCGTCCAGCGACCAGGATGTCCGCCAGGTGTTCAATGCCAATGGGGTCTGGGAAATCCCCTTGCATTCCAAGGCATTGTCGAATTGGGAGCTCTCCGGTGTTGCGTCGGCGCGAACCGGCCTGCCGGTAAACGTGACGGTCGACCGGAGTTCGGGCGACTTGGTGGACGGTTACAACACCAACCAAAGACCCAATCTGGTGCCGGGCGTGTCGGTTGTTCCATCCAACGGCGGTACGGCTGGCCGCTGGATCAATCCGGCGGCGTTTGCGGTTCCGGCGAAGGGGTTGTGGGGGAACGCAGGCCGCAACTTGGTGCGGGCACCGGGAACCTGGCAAGTGGATGCGTCGCTGAGCCGCTGGTTCCGGGTTTCGGAAGGTACAATCCTCCAAGTTCGGGCCGAAGGCTTCAACCTCTTCAACCGGGCCCAGTATGGGGCACCGGCGGCGAATATCTCAGCCGCTTCCAGTTTCGGGCGGATTACGACTTTGGTGAACAACGGTCCCACTGGCTCCGGCACTCCGCGACAATTCCAGTTGGCATTGCGGCTCTCGTTCTAAATCAAAAGGCCAACCCCCGGGAGGGGGTTGGCCTTTTGATTTTGGATTGGGTGGGCTCTTAGAACGTGAACCGGGCACCCATCTGCAGGTTGCGTCCGCCGCCCGCTCCCGTGATCACACCGAAGGTGTTCTTGGTCGGGTCGGCATTGTAGTTGTTCACGCCCGTGTTCGGATTGCTGAACTGCGGCGTGTTGGTGAGGCTGAAAGCCTCCGCACGGAGTTCCAGCTTCCAGCCTTCGCGAACCGTGATGACCTTGAACAGCGAGGCATCCAAGTTGTAGAAGCCGGGGCCGCTCATGATGTTCCGACCGGTGTTGCCGAAAACACCTGCCGCGGTCGGTTGGGTGAAGGCGGTCGGATCGAACCAGGGGCTGCCGATATTGATCCCGTGGAGGATCTGCACCGGCTTGACCTGGTCTGCCGTCTGGTTGTTGCCCGGCGTATTCAGCGCTGTGCCGCTGGCACCAATGGTGAGCGGTGTGCCCGTCATCAGGGTCAGGATGCCGTTCAGCTTCCAGCCGCCGATGATCTGCGCAAGCGGTCCCGAGGACAGGAACTTCTTGCCCTTGCCGATCGGCAGGTCGTAGACATAGCTTTGAACGAACGTCTGGGTCCGGTCAAAGTCGTTGCGGGCGTAGTTGCGGCGCTGGTTGATGTACCAGTTCTGGCCGAGGCCGCCGTCGTCGCCGGCTTGGTATCCCATGCCCTTGGCCCAGGTATACGCGGTGGTGATGGACACGCCGGTGGCAAAGCGCCGGTCGATCTTCATCTGCAGCGCGTTGTAGTGGGTGGAGTAGCCCGCGAAATACAGGTTGGTCGATGCCGTGCGGCCGAACTTGGCCTGGGGCAGACCCGCGTTGCCCTGGTTGGTGGCACCGGTGGTGGCGTTGAGGTTGTAGGTGACTACGTTGTCCACGCCGTGGCTGCCAACATAGGCAACGTCCAAGGTGAAGTGCTGCGGCAGCGCCTGCTGAATCGCGATGTTCCAAGTCTCCACGTACGGATTCTTGAACTTCGGATTGATCACAAGGTAGGCGGTGTTTGGATCGGGGTTGGTGATGATGCCGTTGGTCGGAACCGTTGCCAGGATCGGGGCGGGAAGGCCGTTTTGGAACGAGGCGATCTGACCGCTGGGAAGCAGTGCCGGGCCGTAGCTGGCAACTGCCGGGTTGTACACGTTGTTCTGGCGTACGGGGTAGTTGTACGCGTAGTTGTTGTCCGGGAACGGTGTGTAGCTGATGCCAAAGCCAGCCCTGACGACCGTCTTGTCGCTAACGCGGTAGGCCGAGCCGAGGCGCGGAGCAAAGTACTTGTACCGGGACTGCATGCCAAGGTTCGAGGGGTTGTTGCCAACACCGGCGATAACCAGCTGGTTCTTATCGGGGTCGTAGTTGGAGAAGCCGCCTTTGAAGCGTGGCGTGGCCGGGGGATAAAATTCCCAGCGCAAACCGATATCAACGGTCAACTTCTGCGATACCTGCCATTTGTCGTTGGCGAAGGCGAAGAACTGCCATGCGCGGTAGGCCGGGAAGTAACCGCCCAAGTCGCGGCCGACGGTGGACGGAACGTCGAGCAGGAAGCTGGCGAAGTTGTTGAAGTAGCTGGAGGCCGAGGCGCTTCCGTTGGCCTGCTTCAGGCTGGTCTGGCCCGAGCCGAACGTGTATTGGCCGCGGGGGTTGATGGTCTGTAGCTGCAGAAGGTCGTCACGGACTCGACGGAGGTCGGCGCCGAACTTGATCGTATGGTTGCCTACGATCTTCGTCCAAGTGTTGACAGTGTCGATGTTCGCTTCGGCGCGGATCCAGGGAAGACTGTTCACGAAGCCCACCAAGGGATTCGAGTAGAAGCTGCCAATGTTGATGCTCACCAAGCCGCTCGACAGCGGGTCGATGTTGATGCCCGGGATGCCGAGGGCGGCCGAGGCGTTGGTGCCGTAGTCGGTCTGCTGTGCGGTGTTGTGGTAGTGGGCAACGCCGAAGCGGAGGTCCGAGAAGAGGGTCGGGGACAGCACGCGGGTGTAGTTCAACCCGGCCGAGTATGTCTTCTGGATGCCAGTTCCGGCGAAAGCGCTTTGGGCCGCACCACCGGCCAAACCGAAGGCTGGTGCCTGGAAGATCACCGGGCGCTGGAAGCTCATGCGACCGGAAAGGCGGTCCTTTTCACTGATGGCCCAATCCATCTTGACGTCGAACTGGTCCGTATCCTTGTGGTAGGGCAAAAGGCCGAACCAGTTGTTGGTGCCGCTGCTGCTGGCGAGGTTGGCGGCGGGAACAAGGTTGAGGATCTTGGTGGAGATCGGGTTGATCCGGCTGGCGGGAATCACGTTGTTGGCAAAGGGCGCGCGGCCGGTACCGTCGGCGTTGCCGGTCGACGGATCGTAAAGCACAGTGTTGGATCCGCTCAGATCGCCCACGCGTTGGGGTGCGGTCGGGATGGTCAACAGGTTGGTGTTCGCCTGGTGGTCGGTGGTGCGGAGGTAATCGCCAAAGTAGAACAGCTTGTTCTTCTTGATGGGTCCGCCGACGTTGCCGCCGAAGTAGTTGTAAGCCTTGTGGCCAACAGATGCGTCGAAAAAGTTGCGCGCGTTGAGGGCGCTGTTGGCTAGGAACTCGTAAGCTCCGCCGTGGATGTTGTTGGTACCCGATTTGATGAGAACGTTGGTCACGGCACCGGAGGCGCGGCCAAGTTCGGCGTCGAAGTTCGAAGTGGATACGTCCACCGTCTGGATCGCCTCGATTGGCGGAACCAGCACTTGCAGCAGGCCGGTGCGCTCGTTGTCGTCGATGCCTTCGATCTGGTAGTTGTTGCCCATCCGCATCTGGCCGTTGACTTCCGTCTGCAGGGAGCTTGCGGCATTGAAGAACTGGGAGTGTTGGAACGAGGCGCGGGTTGTGCCGGGAACCAGATTCAAAAGGTTCTGGAAGTTCCGGTTGGTGCCGACGGGCAAATTCTCGGTCTGAACGGCCTCGATCTTGCGGCCGGTATCGGCGCGGTCGGTCTGCAGCGGCGGCGGCGCGTCGGTAACCTCAATGGATTCGCTGACGTTGCCGGGCGTCAGTCTCAGGTCGACACGGGTGCTGGTGTTAACGACAACGTCCACGTTGCTGCGGATTTCGCGCTTGAAGCCCGCAGCCTCCGCAGTGAGCGAATACCGGCCGGGAGTGGCGTCGGGGAACACGAAGTTGCCGCTCTCGTTTGTCTGGGCGTTGCGGGAATTGTTTGTTGTGGTTTCGGTTGCAGTGACTTTCGCGTTGGCGACGACCGCACCGGAGGAATCGACGACCGTGCCGAGGATGGTCGCGTTGACCGCCTGGGCGTAACCGGACGAGACAGTGATTGCAGCCATCGCCAACAGGGCGAGGGCTGGACGTAGATGTTTCATTGTGATTTAGAAATACCCCTGATTATATTAACCAACTCCACATGGCCGGTGTCAAGCGTGACCAGCGGTGCAACGGACGCAGGGGTGCTGACAGTTCCGACCGCCATGTCCGAAGGCGTGGCGGTCGGAACCAATAGCAAGGTTTAGGCAACGGCGCTGAACGCCATCTGGGTGCCTTGGCGGCGTCCGGCCCAATAGCGCTTCATCCGTTCGGAGACCTCAAGGCGATCCGCGGCGTCCATAAACTTTCGTCCACGGGTGCTGCGGGTGCGAACGATACCCAAGCGGGTCCTGGCCCCTTTTGCTTGTCCAGTCGGCGCAAGGATTTCCAAGGTCCGAATCGCCTCCGCGATCTGTTCCTGTTCATCCTTTAGTTCATTGATGATGCTGTTCAAGTCCATCACGTCGATCTCTCCCTAGTGCGGACCCCTGTTCCGATCAGAGGCCCACACTAGTAAAGCGAATCAACGGAAGAAAAAGGGCCACTTGCTTGGAGAAAATTTGTAGCCGTAGTAGAGGGCGACCAAAACTGCGATGACACCCAGGCACAGCAACACGACGCCAGCCCACTTCAGTACGATGCCCCACGGGAATCTCTTGTTTTCGCGCTTCAGCACCAACAAGTACCCGGCGAAGATCCCGACGTAAAACAGCAGGATCATGGGGGTTGCAAACAGGGCCAGGTCGAAGACGTCACCGGTCGGGGTGATCACCGCGGCCAACATGACGATGGCAAGGATCGCGTAGCGGCTGTGCCGGACGAGGAACGCGGGACTTACCACGCGCACCAGCGTGAGCAGGAATAAAATGATCGGTATTTCGAAAACCACGCCGACGCCAAGAATTACGTCCACGAAGAGATCGTAATAGTCGTTCATGTTGACGCTGGGATCGACCCCCTTGCCGATGCCGAGTCCAAGGAGGAACTCCAAGCCGTAGCGGAAGGCGATGAAGTACGCGAACAGGCCGCCGAGAATAAAGAGCCCGGCGCTGGAAACGACGAACGGTACAGCGTAGCGGCGTTCGTGCTTGTAGAGCCCGGGTGAGATGAACGCCCACACCTGGTAAAGAACCCAGGGCGACGCTAGAAAGATGGAAAAAAGGATGGGGACCTTCATCCACATGATCTGGAACGCGTCCGTTGGTGAGATCAATTTTAGTGTCGGAGGATTGACGCCAAGGGACCTGAGGGCTGCACCGGCCGGCTCGAACACGATGTTCCAGAGCTGGTCGCTAAACAGCAGGCAGAGCACGAATGCGATGCCAATGCCGCCGATCGACCAAATGAGGCGGCTGCGAAGTTCCTCCAGATGTTCCAGGAAGCTCATCCGGGCCATGCCGTCCTCTTCCTCGGGCTCGGCTGGAGGTTCCGGCGGCTTCGGAGGTTTTGGTGGCGCACTGCCGCCCGACGATCCGGCGGGACGCTCGGGCGGTGTTAAAACAACGGCATTTCCCGGTTGGCCAAAATCGGCAACAACCTGCGAGTCTGTGGACTCGTACGAATGGTACGGATCCGTCAATACAACCCCGCCCACGGCTGCTGCCTCCGAATGGACGGACTGGTCGGTGTGAATTGGTGCATTCGCATCCGGGGCGGGTGCTCCGGATGCGGAATGCCCTTCGGGAGTCTGTTCTCCGTTGGGTTCTTCGGGAAATGCCATTGGCTGTTTTTAGCTGTTGACCGGCTTCTCGGCGACCACCGCCGCGGGTTGAGCCGCAGGATGGCCTGGTTCCATATGTCCAACCGTTGCCGGAGACGCGGTTGCAGCGGCATGTGATATCGGCGCTGTGTCCAAATGCCCGGTGGCGATCGAACCGGTCGCCGCTTCGATTTGAAGCGGAACCGTTGACCCGGCGCCCTCAATTGCGGATGCGCCAGCTGTCGTATGTGTGGTTACGGTCGAGTCGTGTGCTGTCGAATCGTACGAGCCGTCGTAATACGAGGAATCGTACGAGGAATAATCGTAGTTGTAGCCGTCCGAATGTGCATTCGTCGCTGTCAACTCCTTGACTGCCGTCTCCCGCTCAATGTTCTGCATCTCGCGGTCGAAAGTGGACTTCAATTCACTTTGCGCGCGCCGGAATTCCGTCATCGCCTTCCCGATCGTCCGTCCCAGCTCGGGCAACTTCTTTGGCCCGAACAGGAGGAGCGCCAAGATGAAGATGAAAATCATTTCCTGTGCACCTAGACTTCCCATGTTGCGGAAAATGCCTCCGATCATATTGTATGCCACGACTGGCACAAACCGGACCGGACGGGTGCGGCAGGGGCTCAGCCCGGCTCTGAAATCGGTTTGTAACCGTGTGCTCGCATCGTCTCCAACGTGGCGGGCAGGGCATCGGACGTCACGTAGAAGAACGCCCCGGTGCGGGTCCGGCGGAAGATGAATCCACCCTCGTATTCGTCGGTTTCAACGCCGTAGTCGAGCCCGGCCGCAGTCAGGACCGTCTCCAGTTTTTGGGCCTCCCCCAAGCGGCCCGCGATGTAGACCAGTACGGGCTCCGTCTCTCCGAACCAGTCGGCATCGCGCTTCATGTCCACTCCGCTTCCGGCGCCAGCGCATCCACGCGCAAACTTGCATGAGAAAAATCATTCGGCACCAACACTATATTATTCGTGACTGCGACCCAACATGCCACAACAGCGTCCGTGCTGACCAACGAGGAAGAACTTTACTGGCTTGCGCTCCGCATGGTGCCTGGACTGGGGCCCATCCGGACGAAAAATTTGCTGGACCGCTTCCAGACGCCCCAAGCGATTTTTCGGGCATCCCCGAGCGAGCTGGAGGCATCGGGTCTGAGCGGAGGGTTGGCTCGGTCTGTGGCGAGCGGTTGCAGCTTCGAGGATGGCGCGGCGCAACAGCAGCAACTCCGCAGATTCGGGGCTGAGCTGGTACCGATTCACTCCACCCTTTACCCGGAAGTTCTTAGGCGGATCTACGACCCGCCGATCCTTCTTTACGCGCTCGGTCGAACGCAACTCCTGTCCGGGGTCTGTATCGGCGTCGTCGGCACCCGGCATCCTACTCCCTACGGATTGGCTGCGTCGGAACGGCTTTCCGGTGATTTGGCACGCGCCGGGATGACTATTGTGTCGGGCATGGCGCGTGGAATCGATACGGCGGCCCACAAGGCGTGCCTGGCCGCTGGCGGCAATACGATTGCGGTTCTCGGATGTGGTGTCGACATTGTCTACCCATCGGAGAACAAGCGCTTGGCAGTCGAAATTGCCGCGAAGGGGCTGATCCTTTCCGAGTTCCCGATGGGGTCGGTTGCCTTTCCCCAAAATTTTCCAATCCGCAACCGAATCGTCAGCGGCCTCAGTTGCGGCATTCTCGTGGTTGAGGGGGCACAATACAGCGGGTCGGCGATCACGGCGAAGTTGGCGATCGATCAAGGCCGCGAAGTTTTCGCCGTGCCGGGCAACATCACGTCGAAGATGAGCTGGGGGCCGAACCTGCTGATCAAACAAGGCGCGAAGCTTGTGCAGGACTGGAACGACGTGGTGGCGGAGCTGCACCCTTCCGTGCAGCAGAGGCTGATCAACGAGGGACGGGAACGGATCATGAACCAGGGTCTCGGGTCGACCGGCGCAGGCGCGAGTACCGGGCAGCGTGAAACTTCCGGCATTTCCGCCGCATCCGATGCAAGCGGAACCGGGGGGACGACTCTAGACCCTCAAGCGGCAGCGTCCAGACGCGTGCTCCGGGAGTTGAAGGTGGACGCCGCCGTCCACTTGGACACCTTGGTGGAAACCATCGACGACATGTCCCCGTCCGAGATCATCGCCAGCCTTTTCGAATTGGAGATCCTCGGGTTGGTCCGCCAGCAGCCGGGCAGAAACTTCGTCAAGGTCTGGTAGGCGGGCACTTTCACGGCATTTGGTCCCAGTTGCCGCCGCTTGGGCAAGCCCGGTTGCAACACGCATCCATGACTTGTGCGCTGAAGGTAGTTTATTCTGGGAAGGCACTCAAAGGCATATGGCAAAAGCTCTGGTAATCGTCGAGTCCCCCGCTAAGGCGAAGACGATCAATAAGTATCTCGGGAAGAACTTCGTGGTGATGGCGTCGCTGGGCCACATCAAGGATCTGCCCAAGAAGGACTTGTCGGTCGACGTCGAAAACGGCTTCAAACCCCAGTACGAGGTGATTGAAGGCAAGAAGAAACTGATCCAGGAGCTTCGGGATGCCGCCAAGAAGGCCGACGCCATCTACCTCGCGGCTGACCCTGATCGCGAAGGCGAGGCAATTTGCTGGCACCTGCAGGAGGAACTGAAGCCGAAGAAGGGTGCCACCCAGACCCCCTTCTACCGGGTGATGTTCAACGAAATCACGAAGAAGTCCGTCGAGAAGGCTTTCGAGAAGCCGGCCATGGTGAACGTCAACCGCGTCGACGCCCAGCAGGCGCGCCGTGTTCTGGACCGCTTGGTGGGTTACAAGATCTCGCCACTGCTGTGGGACAAGGTTCGGCGCGGTCTGTCGGCGGGCCGCGTGCAGACGGTTGCGGTCCGGGTGGTGGTGGAGAGGGAGCGCGAGGTCCGAGCGTTCATCAAGGAAGAGTATTGGACCGTTGATGCCAATCTGGCCGGGAAAAAGGCCCCCTACTTCGACTGCCGTTTGATCCGGAAGGGCGAAACGACGCCCGAGATCCCGGACCAGGCGACTGCCGACGCGCTGGTGGCTGACTTCCAAGGATCGAAATTCATCGTCTCGCATGTCGGCACGAAGGAAAAACGGCGCAATCCGGTCGCGCCGTTCATCACGTCCACATTGCAGCAGGACGCATCGCGCAAACTACGGTTCAGCGTGAAGCGCACGATGATGCTGGCGCAGCAGTTGTACGAAGGTGTGGAGGTCGGCAGCGAAGGCTCGGTCGGTCTGATTACCTACATGCGTACCGATTCGACGCGTATCGGCGAGGAGGCCCTGACTGAAGTCCGGGGCTTTATCGAGTCCCGCTACGGCGCGCCGTACCTCCCCGCAGCCGCGAATCTGTACAAGACCAAGAAGGACGCTCAGGACGCGCACGAAGGTATCCGGCCTACGTCGGCAATGCGTACGCCCGAGGATTTGGCCCCGTTTCTGGCAGAGGACCAGCTCAAACTCTACAAGCTGATCTGGATGCGCTTCATCGCATCGCAGATGAACCCGGCGTTGTTCGACCAGACCACGATTGAGACCACCGCAGCAGGGCTGAGCGGCATCGATTACACGTTCCGGGCCACCGGGTCCGTCCTGAAGTTTGACGGCTTCCTGGCCGTCTACGAAGAGGGCAAGGACCAGAAGGACGAGGAGGACGACGAGCTCAAACACAAACTTCCGCTGGTATCGCAGGGCGAGGAGCTGAAAGTGCGCTCCGTCAAGCCGGAACAGCACTTTACGGAGCCACCGGCACGCTACACGGAAGCGACCTTGGTGAAGAAATTGGAAGCCGACGGGGTGGGACGGCCTTCCACCTATGCCTCGATTCTTTCCACGATCCAGGAGCGAGAATACGTCACCAAGGAAGGCGGAAAGTTCAAGCCGACCGAACTCGGGATGGTGGTCACCGACCTTCTGCTGGAAAGCTTCAATGATATTTTCGACGTGAAATACACGGCGAGGATGGAAGAGGAGCTGGACGAAATTGAAGACGGGAAATTAGATTGGCGCGATGCCCTCGGAGAGTTTTACGAGCGCTTCATGAAGGACCTGGGTACCGCCGAAACCCAGATGACCGACATCAAGCGGATGGAGAAACCGACCGACTTGACGTGCGACCGCTGCGGCAAACCCCTTGTGATCAAGTGGGGCAAGCACGGTAGTTTTTTGGCCTGCACGGGGTATCCGGAGTGCTCCTACACCCGCGAACTGACCGTGGATCTTCCTGATATCGATAATGCGGATCTCGCGGAACAGGGTGACGAGGAGTACTGCCAGAACTGCGGAAGGCCGATGGTGCTCAAGAAAGGCCGGTTCGGGACGTTCTTCGCCTGCTCTGGCTACCCGGAGTGCAAGACCACGAAGCAGATCGGCGGAGCGCAGAAAAAAGCCGACGTAATTCTGGAAGAAAAATGTCCGCAATGCGGGAATAATCTTGTCGAAAAAAATGGTCGGTTTGGGGAGTTCACGGCTTGCAGCAACTACCCGGCCTGCAAGTACGTGAAGCACAAGACGATCGGCGTGAAGTGCCCGAACTGCACCGAGGGAGAGCTCTCCGAGCGGCGATCCAAGCGGGGCAAGGTGTTCTACGGCTGCAACCGGTATCCGGACTGCGATTTCGTGGCGTGGGCGAAACCTGTCGCCGAAGCGTGTCCGGACTGCGGTAGCCCTTATTTGACCGAGAAGTACCTCAAATCGGGGGCCTTCCTGCAGTGCCCTGTGGCCACTTGCAAGTACAAGCGCGAGTTCGAGCCGGTGGAAGCCGCAGTGGCGTAGATCGTTTTCCCGACGGTTGTAGAACGGCCCGCCTGTCATGGGCGGGCCTTTTCGTTTCACGGGTCCGTGATTTTCCTAGGCAAGAAAATGTGAGAATTTGCCGTTCATTCTCCCACTCCTCTAGTGTAGTTGTGGTTGAATATAACCACGGGGGATCGCTATATCCTCAGAAAAACACGGGAGAAGACGTCCGTAAATGAGAACCCAAACCTTGGAAACGCAGGAGTGTACTGGACGAATCCTATCGTCGGCAATCTTCCGCCCCGGCGGCAAGAAGTTGCTGGCCAAGGGCCATGTCCTTCGAGAAGAGGATATCCGGATCCTCCAATCAGAGGGTATGAGGGAGGTTTGGGTCGCCGAAATTGAAGACGACGAGATTTCCGAAGATGAAGCGGTTTGCGGGCTGTCCGGGGAAATGGCTTGCGGCTGCTACGAAATACAGCTGGCGCCGGGCGGAAGGGCGAACCTAATTGCCACCGAAAATTGCTGCGTATTGGTGGATGACGATTTGCTCCGTCAGGTGAATTGCACGTCGGGTTTGGTGGTTGCAACAGCGCTGAACTTCAGCTACGCTGCCGCCGGACAGCGGATTGCAACGGTAAAGAGCGCGCCGTTCGCGGTCTCCAAGTCAGATTACAACGGCTCGTTGAATATGTTGCGCGAGCGCGGTCCGATCATGCAGGCCCGCCCGGCCCGGTCTGGTTCCGTGGCGGTGTTGTACTCCGATCCCATCAACGGGGACCGGGCGCGTACGTTGTTCGAACCGGTGGTCCGGCAAAAGTTGGAGCGGTACGGGATTCGCTCGCACCTGAGTTTGGCGGTCTTGGAGAACGAGGAGCATGTTTCGCGTGGCCTTCAACATTTGCTGCGCTCGAAGCCGTCGGTAGTGCTGGTGGCGTCGACAACGGCACCCGCAGGCCCGTGCGATGTAGTTGGACGAGCCATGGACAAGATTGGCTGCCAAATTGAAAGGTTCTTGGCTCCAGTGGAGCCGGGCAACCTATTACTTATGGGCTACAAGACGGATGTGCCCGTGGTTTCCGCCCCGGGCTGCTTCCGGTCCCTCAAGCCGAACGTCGTGGACCTTCTGCTGCCCCCGATGCTGGCGCGTTACCGCGTCTCCACTTGGGAGGTGGCCTGCTTGGGTCATGGCGGCCTTCTGGGCTGAGGGTGTAGGATTGAATTGAGTTTGCCCCGTCAGAATTTCCGACGGGGTTGTCAGGCAGAACCACGCGGTCGCAATCCCTCCGAGTTGCGGCTGTTGCCTTGAACGGGCCACGCTTGCGCGTGGCCCGTTGTTTTTATAGGGACTATCGCCGACGATTTCCGAAACTGCGCGGCGCGGATCGAGGTGCCGAGCCGGAGCCCGAGCCGCCGAAACGGCGTCCAGCCGAAGGGGCTGGCGATGCACCAGGCGACGAACCGCTCCCCCCAGGCGAGCCAAATCGGCGACCAGTGGGAGGGGCGGCCTGAGGCTCCCCGGAACTCTTGCCGAACTGCCTACCAGCACTGCTGCCCTCAGACGGCGACGAACGTGGGGAGGAGGTTGCAGGGGAGGAGGTTGCAGGGGAGGAGGTTGCAGGGGAGGACGACCCGCCTGAATACTGCCGCGACGCATATCCCGAG
>CAITMP010000099.1 GCA_903893525.1 uncultured Acidobacteriia bacterium
GGTTGCCGCAGTGGCACCCGCCTTTATGGATTCCAGGTTGGGACACTTGGCTTACTCCCGCGATCATTCTCGGGATACTGGCCCGGTTTGCTGCGATCTGCTAGGCTGCCCCGGACAAAAAGCCGTCCAGGAGGAAGTCCATGAACGACCAGACGACGCTTTCCGACCGCGCCGACGCGCTGGAGGAAAAAATGAGCCAGGAGCTGGATTACATCCTGGTCAAGTCCCGCCTCTACAGCTTGGCGGAGGGCGATATGGGCCCGGCGGTCAACGCCACCGCGATCATGGCGAAGAACCCCAATGCCCGCGTTTTGATGGGCGACGATCCGCGCCTGCCCGCGATGCCGAAGGAGCCCACCTTGGTGGATTTCTTCAAATACCGTTTCGGCCCCGCCGCCCATTTGCTGCAATCGGCCCGCCACGCGGTCAAGGCCGGGCTGTCGGACAACATGGTGCTGGCCTGCCTGCTACACGACATTTCTACCACCGGGTTCATCCGTGGCGATCATGGCTATTGGGGTGCGCAATTGATCGAACCCTACGTCGATGAGGAAGTGACCTGGGCCATTCGCGCGCATCAGGTGCTGCGCTTTTATCCCGACGAGTCCGTCGGCTACGAGTACCCGCAATCCTACATCAAGGCCTTCGGGGCCGATTACCGGGTCGATGACTATGTCGAGCAGGATTACCAACGGATGCGTAACCACAAGTGGTACATGTCCGGACGCATGATCACGGTGCACGACATCTACTCCTTCGATCCAACGGTGAAAGTCGAATTGGAGGAATTTACCGACGTGATCGGCCGCTGCTTCAAACAACCCTCGCAAGGATTGGGGTTCGATAACAGCCCCGTCGCGCATATGTGGCGGGCGATGATCCGGCCGGCGAAGTACCTATGAAATTCGGGATTTCGTTATTTTTCACCGAGAATTCCATGCGGCCGGAGGTGCTTGCCCCGGAGCTGGAACGGCGCGGGTTCGAGTCCGTCTGGTCGGGCGAACACTCCCACATCCCCGAGGTGCTGAAAGTGCCCTTTCCCGGCGAAGGCGGGGTAAAGCGCTGGTACTATGAGGTCATGGACCCGTTCGTGACCCTGACGGCGGCGGCGATGGCCACCACGACGCTGAAAATCGGGACAGGGGTGTGCCTGATCCCGCAGCGCGACCCGATCCAGACAGCGAAGCTGGTGGCGTCGATCGACCAGATATCCAAGGGCCGGTTCATCTTCGGCGTCGGCGACGGCTGGAACCAGAGCGAGATCGAGAACCACAACACGGTGTTCAAGACGCGCCACAAAAAAGCGCGCGAGAGCATCGAGGCAATGAAAGTCATCTGGACGCAATCGAAGGCGGAATATCACGGCGAGATCGTGAATTTCGACCCGATGATGACCTGGCCGAAACCGGTGCAGAAGCCGCATCCCCCAATTCTGGTCGGCGGATCGTTCCCCTATTCCGCCCGACGGGCGATTAGTTACGGCACGGGATGGTTACCGAGTAAGCCGAATGGGAAGGATGATTTGCTGGAGGAAATTCCGCGGTTCCGGCAAATGGCCGCGGAAGCCGGGCGCGACCCGGCGTCGTTGCCGATCACCGCATGGTACCCGCCCCGGGACTTGGAACTGATGAAGAAGTACCGCGACATCGGCGTGGAGCGGGTGGTGTTCAGCGTGCCATCCGATCCGGCCGAGGTCGTGTTGCCGCATTTGGATGATATCGGGGCGTTGATGGCGGGGGTTTGAGCCCATACGCGCTGAGGTA
>CAITMP010000100.1 GCA_903893525.1 uncultured Acidobacteriia bacterium
ATACCAACCCTTTCAGAAACCTCCAGCCGCCGAAGAATATTGCCCCACTGGCAATCCAGTATCTCCCTCCACCGGCTTGGACCGCATTCGAGTAGCTTGCAAAGGTGAACGCGAGGCCCAGCAGGCAAACGAGTCCCCCACCCAACAGGTTTCCCATCTGCGCAACCGTCTCGGCGGTTTCCAATTGGCTGGTCTCGTTGGCGTAATCCACGGCGGAGAGTCTGAACCGCATTTCAATGCTTCCATCAAGAAATCCAACTTCGCCGGCATTGTTGCGCACCTTGATCCACTTGGCGCCGTTGATGCCATAGCGACCGACCCACGCTGTGTCGTCCAAGAGGGCAAGAAGGTCGAATTCTTCATGTTGCTGGAGTCGGAAGATGACTGGTGATTCTGCCGAAGGCTCGCCGTACACTGGGGCTTGGCGCGCGTACAGGGTTCCGCGTCCGCTTGCATCCTGCATATGTCGTCATTCCTCCTGAATTGAGATGGCACACTACCCAATGGCATTGTAATTGCCGGGGGGGGAATGTCAATCCGAGTCCAGCGTTGGAATCGAGAGTTGAAATGGCTTCGACACCACGTCGAAACCGGTAGACTTGACACCGGTTCCGCAGGTTTGTTGTCCATCCGCTCGTGCTCCGGGAATCGGAGATAATAGTCTGAGGAGAACCTATGACCGTCGCGGTTGGTGTCGAATTGCCCGAATTGGAGATTGCTGAAATCTGTCGCCGCCACGCGGTTCAGGAGCTCGCATTGTTCGGCTCCGCCGCCCGGGGTGAGATGGGGCCCGAAAGCGACTACGATTTCCTCGTGGATTTCCTGCCCGATGCGCGTCCCGGTCTATTGGGGCTCGCCAGCATGATGCGGGAACTCAGCGTGCTGTTGGGACGACCAGTCGATTTGGCAGTCAAGCGTGCCTTGAAACCTCGAGTGCGACCGGTTGTGTTGGCTGAGGCCAAGCTCGTGTATGCGGCGTGACCGGCAACGACTCGAAGACATGATGGGTGCACTCGACTGGATTGCCACCACAGTGGCAGACTAGACAATCGAGGATTTCATCAGGGACGAAATGTTCTGCTTCGCCATGTCGAGGCAGCTATCCGTCGTGGGCGAGGCCGCCTCGAAGGTCAGCAAGGATCTCACCCGTAGTTATCCCGAAATTCCGTGGGCCGATATCGTGGCGTTTCGGAACATCCTGATTCACGAATACTTTGGCATCGACTGGGTGACGGTCTGGGACACGTCGGTTGAGCAAGCGCCAACATTGCGGCGGCAGATCGCGGCTATCCTCGAATCTCTCGATTGAGATCGACCCTGGGCGATGGCCGCCGCTATCTGGCACGATTTCCGAGCTCCAAAAAGCTACCGGAAGTCCGCCATCAACGCTTCCAACGCCGTCGACCCCGGGCACAACTTGGAGAACGGCAGGGTTGCAAGCGGTTCCGCCGGCGTGTTGTTCATCTCGTGCATTTCCGGGACGCCTTCCTCGGCGAACAGTACGCCAGTCACGACCTCGCCTTGGTGTGCGCGGAGGTACTCGATTGCCGCCATGCGGTCGGTGACGTCGTAACCTTCCGGCACCTTGGTGAAGCGGAGGGAACTGCCGTCGTGCATTTGGATGGTAGTGGCTCCGACGGGTCCGATTTCGCCCACAATCTCATTGGCGAAGGGTACGAAGTCGGATTCGGTGGCGACGTGGTGCTTGCCGCGGGTGTGTTTGTAGCTCTTGGTCGATCCTTCGTGGTCGTTGAAGGTCACGCAGGGCGAAATCACGTCCACGATGGCGAAGCCGCGGTGGGCGAGACCGGCCTTGAGGATCGGGACCAGTTGGGCCTTGTCGCCGGAGAAGCTGCGGGC
>CAITMP010000101.1 GCA_903893525.1 uncultured Acidobacteriia bacterium
GGTTTGCCCGGATTCCGCCCACGTGGTATTCGCCCAATGCGCGGACCATGCGGTCGATTGCGTGCTCCCGGTTTCCGGCCCAAGTGATCAGCTTGGCCAACATCGGATCGTACTCCATGGGGACGGTCCAGCCCTCGAAAACACCGGAATCGAGGCGAACGCCGGGACCGGATGGCTCGGCGAGTTGGGAAATGCGCCCCGGTGAGGGGAAGAAGTTGTTGGCCGGATCCTCGGCGTAGATACGGCATTCGATGGCGGCACCGCGCAGAACCACGTCCTCCTGGCGGATCGGGAGAACGCCTCCTGCCGCGACGTCCAACTGCATCCGGACCAAGTCGAGGCCGGTGACCATCTCGGTGACGGGATGTTCCACCTGCAACCGGGTGTTCATCTCCAGAAAGTAGAAGTTGCCGTCGTTGTCGGCAAGGAACTCGACAGTCCCGGCGTTGAAGTAGCCGGCGGCACGGGCGGCCTTGATAGCTGCTTCGCCCATACGTTCGCGGAGGCCGGGAATGCGAGCTGCCAAGGGCGACGGGGACTCCTCGATCACCTTCTGGTGCCTGCGCTGGACGGAGCACTCGCGCTCGCCCAAATGAACCATGTTGCCGTGGTGGTCGCCAAAGACCTGGATTTCGATGTGGCGGGCGTTTTCGATCAATCTTTCGACATAGACACGGCCATCGCCGAAAGAGCGAGCGGCCTCGCTGGACGCACTTTCAAACAAGGAGCGCAGGTCTTCCTCGCGGTCGACGCGGCGCATGCCTTTTCCGCCACCACCGGCTACGGCCTTGAGCATGACAGGGAAACCGGCGGAGCGGGCGAATTCGAGGGCTTCATCGGGGGGAGGTGAGGCCCTGTTCGGTGCCGGGGACGATGGGGGCACCGCCGTCCTTGGCAACCTGGCGGGCTCCGGTCTTGGAGCCCATCAAACGGATGGAGCGGGCCGACGGGCCGATGAAGACGATTCCGGCATCCTCGCAAACCTGGGCGAAATCGGCATTTTCGCTGAGGAAGCCGTAGCCCGGATGGATGGCCTGGGCCCCGTGGCGCTGGGCTGCGGAGATGATTTTGTCGATCCGGAGGTAGCTCTCGGAAGACGGCGAGGGACCCAGGTGCGCAGCCTCATCGGCCTTGCGGACATGCAACGACGCGCGGTCGGCATCGGAATACACCGCGACCGAGGTGATCCCCATTTCGCGCAGGGTACGGATCACGCGGAGGGCGATTTCACCCCGGTTGGCGACTAGGACTTTTTGGAACACCCGAGTCCGATTGTAGCGGGAGGTGTTAGGCACAGTCGACCTCCAGCACGTGGCGGAAGGGCGTGGATCCCGTCAAGTAGACCGTTGGCCCGCCTACGGGAGCTTCGGCACCGCGGATTTGGGTCCACGTGTGGGGTGCGGGGAGGATGCCGGGACCGAAGTGGATCTGGTCGGGCCCCATGCGGTACGAGGCTCGGGGGCTGGTGAGGAGATGGGCATCGGAGAGACGGGGGAGCGGGGTGCAGCCTTCCAGCTTGCCCCCAGACCGCAGGCTGATTTCGACAGCCAAGGGCACTCCGGCGGTTCCGCGCGAATCCAATGTCAGGGAAAAGCCGCCCCTGCGCTCGCGCACTTCCATCGATTGGGTCAATTTGCAGACCTGGCTCTGGCGGCGCTCCTGGCGGGTGGTGCCGTAGTTGGCGGTGGTGATGCGGCGGGGCGGGTCGAAGGGTTGGTAA
>CAITMP010000102.1 GCA_903893525.1 uncultured Acidobacteriia bacterium
AGTATCTGGCTCGTGCTGGCATCCGCTTTGTCGTACATCCTTGCCTACCGGTTTTACGGCAGCTTCATCGCCGCCAAGGTAATGGCGCTGGACCCGGCGCGGGCCACCCCTGCCGAACGGTTGGAGAACGGGCACGATTTTGTTCCGACCAATAAGTGGATCGTCTTTGGCCACCATTTTGCGGCCATCGCCGGCCCGGGACCTCTAGTGGGACCGGTGCTCGCCGCACAATTCGGCTATCTGCCGGGAACGCTATGGATCATCGGCGGTGCGATTCTTGGCGGCGCGGTACAGGATTTCGTGATTCTGTTCGCCTCCATGCGACGCGACGGCCGCTCCCTCGGCAGCATGGCCAAGGACGAAATCGGCAAGACCGGCGGTTTTGTGGCGTTGGTGACAGTCCTGCTGATCATGATCATCCTGCTGGCAGTGGTGGCGCTTGTGGTTGTGAATGCACTTGCGGGCAGCCCGTGGGGCGCGTTCACAATCGCGGCGACCATGCCGATTGCCGTTTTCATGGGTTTGTATTTGCGCTACTGGCGTCCGGGCAAGGTCCTGGAGGTTTCGGCGCTCGGGTTCCTGCTGGTGCTGGCGGCGGTGATTGGCGGCCAGTGGGTGGCGGCATCTCCCGAACTCGCCCCGATTTTTACGCTGTCAGCCATGGCCGTGGCGATCGCGATCATTATTTACGGCTTCTTCGCCAGTGCGTTGCCGGTCTGGCTGCTTCTCGCACCCCGGGACTACCTCAGTACCTTTGTGAAACTGGGCGTTATAGGCATGCTCGCCGCCGGAATCCTTGCCGTCCATCCAACGCTCCAGATGCCAGCGCTCACAAAGTTCGTCGACGGCACCGGACCCGTTTTCGCGGGCAAAATCTTCCCCTTCTGTTTCATCACCATCGCATGTGGAGCCGTATCCGGCTTCCATTCCCTTATTTCGTCCGGCACCACGCCGAAGATGATCGCGCGCGAGCCCCACGCGCTGCTGGTCGGCTACGGGTCGATGCTGCTGGAAAGCTTCGTGGCGATTATGGCGATGATTGCCTCCTGCGCACTGGATCCGGGCGTGTACTTTGCCGTCAACGCACCCGCAGGGTTGGTCGGCAAGACGGCTGAAGCCGCAGTTGCCACCATCTCCGGGTGGGGCTACCCGGTGACCGCCGAGGCCATGAAGACGCTGGCCAAGGGAGTTGGTGAAGTCACCCTTTTCAGCCGGACGGGTGGCGCGCCGTCCTTGGCACTCGGGATGGCGAAGATTTTCGCGCAATTCGGCGGCGACGCGCTGCTGGGTTTCTGGTACCACTTCGCGATCATGTTCGAGGCCCTGTTCATCCTCACGATCATCGATGCCGGCACTCGTGTCGGCCGGTTCATGCTGCAGGATCTTCTCGGCCACATCTGGAAGCCCTTGGGTCGGACCAGTTGGATGCCCGGTGTGATCGGGTCCAGCGCTGCGGTGGTTGCGGCCTGGGGCTACTTCCTCATCCAGGGCGTGCGCGACCCGCTGGGCGGTATCAATTCCCTGTGGCCGCTGTTCGGAATCGCCAACCAGCTGCTGGCGGCGATTGCCTTGTCGGTGGCCACCACCATCCTGCTGAAGAAGCATGGTGCCAAATACATGTGGATCACGTGTGTGCCGTTGGTGTGGCTGGTGATTGTGACCTTTACCGCAGGCTGGCAGAAAATATTCTCGCCCCTGCCGAGAATCGGATTCCTGGCAGCAGCGAACGCACCGCACACACCGGCGCGCGTGGTGTTCAACAACCAGCTCGATGCCGGAATCTGCGGCCTTTTCATGGTGCTGGTGGCCGTGATCCTGATAGACTCCGTCCGGGTGTGGATCGGTGTCCTTTCCGCCAACAAACGCGTCGAAAGCCGCGAGACTCCGTTCGTCCAGACGCGGTTTGCGGCGGAGGAATTTTGATGCGGCGGTTCTTGAGCGGTGTGCTGGCC
>CAITMP010000103.1 GCA_903893525.1 uncultured Acidobacteriia bacterium
CCCATTCCATTTCGCAGCTGTCGCGGTGTTCACCACAGCCGCAGCAATCGCCCAAACACCCAAGCCCATTGCGCTTGCCCGCAGTGCGGCAGCCCCGGAGCAGATCCGGGCCGCCATCGTGGCCGCGTCGAAGGACACGGACCTGATACGGGGCGTCGTCGCCTTTTCGGACGGTCCCGATCTACTGGTTGCCGTCAAGCCCCCGGCTGCACCCAAACTGCTGCTGGACGAGATGCCTGGCCCGGCCATGGTCAAGGTTGGCGACATCTATATGGCCTACATGACGGTGGCCGTGGGTCGCACGCACAATGTGCTGTATGAAATCGACGGCAAGCCCTACGGAGGCAAAACCGACATCCCGGCATGGTCCCCCGACGCCCTCGTCCAACCCGGTGTGCCGCAGGGAACGCTCACCGAAAAGCTGGTACACACCAGCAAGATCTACCCCGGCATGAAGTCGGACTACTGGGTCTACACCTCCGCCGGATACCAGCAGGGCACTCCCGCCGCGCTCATGGTCTGGCAGGACGGCGAGGTCAACGTCGACCGCAAGGCGCAGTCGCACACTCTGAACGTCATTGACAACCTGACCTTCAAGAAACAAATTCCCCCGATGGTGCACGTGTTCATCTCGCCAGGCAAGGTAGGCGAGAAGGCCATGCGGAGCATTGAATACGACACGGTGGACGACACCTACCCGCGCTTCCTGCGAGACGAGATCCTTGCGGAAATCGGCGCCAAGTACAGCATCCGCCCGGATTCCTACAGCCGGGGCATCATCGGCGAGTCCTCGGGCGCAATCTGCGCCTTCAACGCCGCATGGCAGATGCCGGACCAGTTCAGCCGCGTGGTTTCGCGTATCGGCAGCTTCACCAGCATCCAATGGAAGACGAACGTCCTCGACGGCGGCCAATCCTACCCAAACAAGATCCGCAAGGAAGCCAAGCGCAACATCCGGGTCTGGTTGCAGGACGGCGCGGAGGATCTCGAAAATGAGCACGGCAGCTGGCCGCTCCAGAATGTGCAAATGGCGAATTCGCTGAAACGCGAGGGGTATGACTTCCACTTCAGCTTCGGCAATGGCACCCACACGCGTCTCGGTGGCCAAATTGAGGCCGCAGACGAGTTGATCTGGCTGTGGCGCGGTTACGATCCGGCCAAAACGGCCCAAACTTACGAAGTGGATGCGGCCGAACAGGCCCTGCCGCTCTGGCGCATCCGCTCCTTCAATCGGTAAACAAATGAAAACACTTACGCTGCTGGCGATTTCGGCACTCGCGCTCACCGCCGCCGACAACACCCTCTCCCCGGAGGAAAAGAAGCAGGGATTCCAGCTTCTTTTCGACGGCAAGACCTTCAAGAACTTCCGCGACCCCGCCTCGGAAACCCCAAAGGGCGACTCCTGGGCCATTGAGGACGGTTGCCTGACAACCCTCCCCAAACCCCATATTGCGGAAGACCTGATCACCGCCAAATCCTATGGCGATTTCGACCTGCGCTTCGATTGGCGCGTCTCCGAAGGCGGCAACACGGGCCTCAAGTACCGCATCCAAAACACGGTTTTCATGAATCCGGCGGAAAACAAGCCCTTCGAGGCCAACACCGAAAAGCAGTTCAAAAACCCGACGTTCCTCCGCACCGCGATGCCCGCAGGCACCAGCGGTGCCGAATACACCGTCGCGTTTGAAATGCAGCTGATCGACGACCAACGCCACCCCGACGCCCTCAAGGGCGGGGACCGTACCACGGGCGCACTCTACTCGATGATTCCGCCGCGCGAACACACAGCACACCCGGCGGGCGAGTGGAACCAGGCGCGCCTCGTGGTCAAGGGCGGGCACTTCGAGCATTGGATCAACGGCAAGTTGGTGCTGGACGGCGAATTGAACGATCCCGCCGGAGTCGCCATGATGAAGAAGCGCTGGACGAACGGTCCGGCAATCGCCGAAGTTCTGGCGAACGCCAAACACACCGGCCAATTCAGCATCCAGCACCATGGCGACAAGGTCTGGTTCAAGAACATCCGCGTCC
>CAITMP010000104.1 GCA_903893525.1 uncultured Acidobacteriia bacterium
CCATCGCGTCGACCGTGCCGGCGCACATCGCCGCGTTGGCCGGAGTGCGCGCGGCGATTTGCATAATCCCGGTCGCCAGCTTGATGCGCTTGGTCTGCCCGGCCAAAAACGCCAGAGGCGTGACGGCATCCGACCCGTACGCCTCCGCCGTCCAAACGGAATCATAACCGAGTTCCTCCGCGCGTTGCACAAGCTTGACCGGAATATCCAGGTGCGCTTTGGAATAGCCGATCGACAGACCGAGTTTCATGGTGTCGTCCTACTTCATCGGGCTGTAGTCGGTGGGCAGCAGCATGACGTTGTTCATCTCAACGATCGCCCCGGCCCCTTTGGCGATAAAGTCCAGCCATTCCGGGTCCTTGAACAACTCACCGCGCGCCTTCGCCCGCTGCGCCACGGATTCATAGTTCCACATATGCAGGACTTCGTTCGGCTGGGGTGCCTCGCCGGTAAACAGGCCGACGTTTTTCGAATATTTCTCCCGCACAGGCATGATCGCCTTATAGCGCTGCGCCCAAGGGCCAGCCATGCCGGGATTGAAGCGGTACATCCGCAGCTCGTAGAACCCACCTTCCTTTTCCGGGGTGTTGGGGCCGTTCACCGCGTTCAGAAGGCGGATATCCTGGCGTTGGATCAGCGGCCGGATATTGGGGGTATATTTCGTTGTCCAATCCTTGTTCTTCGACAACTCCTCCCGCAAATGGGCGCGTTCGGCAAAGCTGTCATACTGCCACAGATGCCAGATCTGGTTCAGGGAGCCAAACTCCGACGTCCAGTAACCGCAGTTGATCCCATAGTTCTGGCCGCGCGCCGGGCGGCCGACATTTTTCGCGATATCCAGGTACTGGTTTATTTTCCCCGGATGAAATGTGTAGGTGCGCAGTTCGTACAGCATGATTGCCTCCTGTTATCGGCCGATACGCGGGATGGGGATTCCCAGGTTTTCCCGCAGGGTCTCGCCCCTATAGTCCTTGTGGTACAGGCCGCGCCGTTGCAGCTCCGGCACCACATATTTCACGAACTCGGCATAGGTGCCCGGCGTGTGCGTCGCCGCGATCACGAACCCGTCGCAGATGCCGGTAGTAAACCACTCCTCCAATCCATCCGCCACTTCCTTCGCCCCGCCCACGAATGGCTTATTCGGCCGCGCTCGGGAGCTGAATTTCACGAAGTCGCGCGGCGTCGGATTTTTGATGCCGGAAACCGCCAGCACCCGGTCGCGCATCGACTGCGTACCCGAAATATTGTCCAACTCGTCGTCCGTGAACGCCTCGTCGAGGCCTTTCGACCCGAAATCGAAATTCATCGCTTCCGACAGCAACGACAATGCGTCGATATCGGTGGTCAGCTTTTCCGTCAGGGCCAGCTTGTCCTCGGCCTCCATCTTCGTTTCGGCGCACACGATGTAAGCGGACGGTGCGATCACCACATGATCGGGGTTACGCCCCTCCGCCGCGATAGCCGCCTTCATCGCCTTGTAATTCGCTCTGCCGATATCCAAGGTCGGAGGGCTGCCAACGAACAAAAGTTCGCCCCAGCGCGCGGCGAATTTTTTTCCGCGGCCGCTTTGACCGGCCTGGATGACCACCGGGTGCCCCTGCTTGGAGCGCGGCACGGTGAACGGCCCGCGCGATTCAAAATGTTCCCCCTTGTGATCGATACGGCGCACCTTGTCGCCATGCGCGAACAGGCCGGTCTTCTTATCCTGCACGATGGCGTCGTCGTCCCACGACGTCCAATGGCCCATCACCACTTCCATGAACTCGTCAGCCCTGTCGTAGCGGCTGTCATGTTCGGGGTGCAGCTTCTTGCCCATGTTCAGCGCCTCGCCGTCGTTCATCGACGTCACAACGTTCCAGGCGGCGCGCCCGTTGGTCATCAGATCGATGGTGGCAAAGGTGCGGGCGACGTCGAACGGTTCGTAATACGTGGTGCTGCGGGTCGATCCCAGGCCCAGGCGCTTCGTTGCCATACCCATGACCATCATCACGGTCACGGGATCCATCTTCACGCACCGAATGCCATGTTCGACGGTATGCCGGTGGTCGTTCCCGAACCGGTCGGGCATTGCCAACCGATCATCGAAGAAGGCGACTTGAAATTTCCCTTCCTCCAGAATACGGCCGAGGTCGGCGTAGTATTCCGGGCTCCAGGTATCTTCCCGCGACAGCGGATGCCGCCAGGAGCTTACGAGATTGGTACAATTCTGGGCTTGCAGGAAGCCCACCATCACCATTTGTCTGTCCATCGAATTTACTCCCCGGCCACTGCCAATTTTTCTTTCGCTGCCATCATGTCCTTGAGCTGCTGCGGCGTCAGGCGGACAATGTCCTCATTCTGGTGCGAATAGAGATCGTATTTTTCGGTATCCAAATCTTCCAGCACGATCCGCCCGGCCAGCACGTCCTGCTTCCAGATTTCTTGCAATGGCTGGCGAGCATGAAACTCGGGCATCACTTCTTTCGCAAACAGCTCCAGGCTTTCACAGATATCCTTGTGCGTAGTCTTGCCGGCCTGATTGAGCAGGATAACCTGATCGACATGCGCGTCCTCGAACTGGCGCAGGCGTTTGCGGATGGTTTCCGGTGATCCGATCAGCCCGTTGCGCAAGGCGGCCTGGGCCTTTTCCGTGTGGCGCCAGCCCTGATATTCGCGCCACAAATCGCCCTTGCCGGGCGCATCGACGCCCTTTCGGCCGTAGTAGCCGAGGGCAAAGATGAAAAACGTCCAGCCCGCGGCTTTCTCCAACGCTTCCTCATCGGTGGGGGCGCACATGAAGCCGTTAACGATCGCGACATTGGGATTATCGGCATACTCGGCCAGACGGCGCGGGGCGTGGAGAAATTGGTTGTAATATTTATGCACCCAGGCGCGCGCAGCATCCGGCGAAACGAAACTGAATCCGAGGGCGCCCATGCCCCACTCCCCGGCCTCCCCAATGGTGCGAATGTTGGAGCATGCGACCCATAGTGGCGGATGCGGCTTCTGAAAGGGTTTCGGCACCACATTGCGCGCCGGAAAGTCATGATATTTGCCGTGGAATTCCCAACTGTCCTTGCTGAACATGGGCATGATGGCCTGCACGGCTTCCTCCCACCGGTCGCGCTTGTCGCGCACGCGCACGCCGAAGGGGTGCAATTCGGCCGGTCCGGCGCCCTCCCCCAGGCCCAGTTCGACGCGACCGCCGGAGATCTGGTCCAGGGTAGACACGCGCTCCGCGACCCGGTGCGGTTGGTTGGTCGTGAGTTGGACGATCCCATGGCCCAGACGGATGTTTTTGGTGCGCTGCGACGCCGCCGCCAGGAAGACCTCGGGCGCGGAGGAATGGGAATACTCCTCCAAGAAGTGATGCTCGACCTCCCACGCGAAGTCGTACCCGAGCTTGTCGGCGAGCTCGATCTGGGCGAGGCCGTTCTGGAAGAGCTCGAACTCGCTGGTCTCGGTCCACGGGCGCGGGAGCTGATGCTCATAGAAGACGCCGAATTTCATGGGTGGGTTTCCTTGGTTTGGCTTTCCCGGACGGTCGCACCCGGGGGCCTGCCGGTCAAGGAACCGACAGCCAGACGTTGTAGAGCCTCGGGTTCCAGAATGGCTTGTAGTGCTGCACGTTGGACC
>CAITMP010000105.1 GCA_903893525.1 uncultured Acidobacteriia bacterium
ATTTGGCGGATGCGTACGCTTCTGGCCGTTCTCGGCATGGGGTTACTTTCCTGTGTTGTGGCGGTACTGCTTGACCGCAGCCAAGTGTTGGCCGAGCGATTCGGAGAAGAAATGGCCGCCGGAGCCGTCGGCGCGGGCAACAAAGAAGAGCCACTTGGAATCGGCGGGGGCGAGGGTGGCCCGGATGGCGCGGAGGCCGGGATTGGCGATTGGTCCGGGCGGCAAGCCCACATGACGGTACGTGTTGTAGGGGTTCTGGCTATCGAGGTCGGACTGGTGGATGACGCCACGGTAGCGGTTTTCGAGGAGCGCGGCGTAGACGGTGGTGGGGTCGCAATCGAGCTTCGTGCCGGTGCGGAGGCGGTTGTGGAAGACGGATGCAACTTTGGGGGCTTCCTCGGGGAGTTTCGCCTCGCGCTCCACCATGGCGGCGAGGGTGATGGTGTCGTGGAGGTTCGCCGTGGTGTTCAGGGAACGCCACCGGGAACGGAATTCGGCGGTCATCTGCTTGCAGAGCTGTTCGGCGGTGGTGTGGCGGTAGATGCGGTAGGTGTTGGGAAAGAGATAGCCTTCGAGGGAGGTCGCCTTGGGGTCGAGGTCATGGATTAGGGCGGGGTTGCGGGCGGCGGCAAGGAAGGCGGCGGGCTTGATGGTGCCGAGTTGCACGATGCCCTGCTTTTCCAGGGCCCCAGCGATGTCAAAAATGTTGTAGCCCTCGGGGATGGTGAGTTCGATGTGGAAGATATCGCCCTTGGCGATCCGGCTGTAGATCTCGAGAGGCGTGGCGGGTGTGGCGAAGCGGTATTCACCGGCTTGGAGGGCTGTGCCGCGGCGCATCAGTCTGGCGGCCAGGAACAACCATCGGGCCTGGACGACGCCCTTGGATTCCAACTCGGCGGCCATTTCGGCTGTAGTGGTTCCATGGCGGAAATCGACGAAAACCGGTTCGGTAAAGGTGCCGTAGGGCTTGTGGAGGTTGGCGTAGACGAAAAGCCCAGCCAACGCGGCGAGACCTGCCACCGAGACAGCGATGGCGGCGAGAATCTTTCGAAGGTTTACCATGCGCGTTGCACCGAGAGGGAATCCAGATAGCCTTGGAGGAGAATCACGGCGGAGAGTTTGTCTATGGTCTTCTTGCGGTCGGAATTAGCGACGCCGGCACCGCGGATGGCCCGTTCGGCTTCCTTGCTGGTCCAGCGTTCGTCGCGGAACTCGACGGGAATGCCGGTGCGTTGGTGCAATTCGGCTCCGAACTCGCGGGTGTAGATGCCCTGGCGGCTCTGCTCGCCGCTCATGTGGAGGGGGTCGCCGAGGAGGAATTGCACGACTCCGCGCTCGGCGGCGAGGGCTCTCAGGGCCTCGATATCCTTGCGTGGACCGATTCGCACCAAGGTTTCCAAGCCCTGGGCGGTAATCCGAAGTTCGTCGCTGATGGCGAGCCCGATGCGCTTCATTCCAACATCGAGAGCCAGAATTCTGCCCGTTGTTCCCACATTCCGATTGTAGATCGAATACCCGGCGGGTCCAGCATGCTAGGCTCGGAAACGAGTGACCGGAACCCGCAACGAGACCTCGCCCACAGCAACCGCGGATCGCGGTTATGCCTTGGGCATTGTTGCGACCGGCGTCGTGCTGGCAATTCTCTACTGGGCCCGCATCGTCTTCATTACAACAATCGTGGCGGTAATTATCGCACTGATACTGGAACCGTTTGTAGGGATGCTGACGAGGCTTCGGCTGCCACGTAGCATCGCGAGCGCAGTGGTCTGCACGGTGGCGGTTACGGTTCTTTATTTTGTGAGTTTGGCGGTTTGGAACCAGATGTCCGCCATTGTGGGGGACGTCCCGGCGCTGAAGGAGAGGCTCGCGGAAACGGTTACCGGTATTTCCACGCGGATCCAAAAGACAGAGGCCACACTGGGGGGAATCCTGACTCCGGCCAAAAAGCCCGTCCCGGCACCCGTTCCTGCACCGCAACTGCAGTCCGATCCCAAGAAAGGCAAGCAGAGGAGTGCTGTGCCGCCGACGGTACTGCCCCTGCCACCCGACCTGATTCCGGAAGTCCGAATCCACGAGGACCGCAATGTCGTTTCGGACTATGTCTACCAGCAATTGCCGGCGCTGTACCAATACGTCCTGATGGCGTCGTTCGTGCCGCTGCTGGTCTTTTTCATGCTGAGTTGGCGGGACCACCTGCATCGAAGCTTCCTGCGGTTCTTCGAAGGTCCGGCGCGGCTGACGGCGGCACGCAGCGTGCAGGGAATCGCGGGGATGGCTCGCGCGTTTGTGGTGGGGAATTTTTTGATTGGCGTGATTTTGGCTGTGGTGAGTAGCATCGCGTTCGCAGTTCTCAAGTTGCCGTATCCGCTGTTGATCGGGGTCTTGAGTGGGTTTCTGAGCCTGGTGCCATACGCCGGAATCGTGCTGGCGTCCTTGCCTCCGATCCTGGCCGCATTCGCGGCGGCTTCGCCCAGCGGGCTCCTGGTGTTGGCCCTGGCGATCACGGTTGCGCTGCACTTTGCGGGGATGAACGTGCTGTATCCGATTCTGGTAGGCGGCCGGGTGCACTTGAACCCGCTGATTGTGACGTTGTCGCTGATGTTTTGGGGCTTCCTGTGGGATGCGGCGGGTCTGCTGCTGGCGATTCCCATCACGGCAGGGTTGAAGGCTGTGTGCGACAACGTTGCCGGACTTCGGAAGTACGGAAGGTTTCTGGGTGATTAATCAAAAGTGACCAACCACATCCATCCTGTGATTGACAGGCTGCGGGAACGTGCCCGGCTGGTTCGACCGCGTTTGGTGTTTCCCGAAGGCAACGACCCGCGAGTCGTGGAAGCAGCCAGGAGGCTGCAGGACGAAAAGCTGGCCTATCCAATTCTGGTTTCACGAGATACGATTCTGGGTTTGGAGACGGTGCATCCGGCAAGTTCGCAGCACCTTCCAGCCTGCGTGCATCACTACTACGCAAGGCGGGCGGCCAAGGGCATGTCGGAAGCGGAGGCGGACTCGGCCGCGCGCAAGCCCTTGTATTTTGGTGCGATCCTGGTTGGAATGGGGGTTGCGCACGGTTGCATCGGCGGGGCGGCGAACACGACGGCGGAAACAGTCCGAGCGGCACTGCGGGTCTTGGGGCCGGCTCCGGGAGTGAAGACGGTCTCCGGCGCGTTCCTGATGTTGCATCCAGATACTCAATTCGGCACCAACGGGGCGATGGTCTTCGCCGATTGCGCGGTCAACATCAGCCCGTCCACGATGGAACTGGCCGAGATTGCGATAACATCGGCCGACACAGCGCGGCACTTTCTGGAAACGGAACCGTTGGTGGCATTGCTGTCATTCTCAACCCATGGCAGCGCGTGCCATCCCGAAGTGGACCATGTCTTGGAAGCGCTGCGGCTGGTGCGGGATCGTGCGCCGGAACTGCAGGTGGATGGAGAGCTCCAATTGGACGCTGCACTGGTGCCGGAAGCGGCCGCTTGGAAGGCTCCCACGTCCAAGGTGGCGGGACGGGCAAACACACTGGTGTTTCCGAGTCTCTCGGCGGGCAACATTGGATACAAGATCGCCGAACGGTTGGGCGGGGCGGTTGCCGTGGGACCGATTCTGCAGGGGCTGGCCAAGCCGATGAACGATCTTTCGAGGGCGTCCAGCGCGGAACACGTCTATTTGACAGCGTTGGCGACAGCTTGCCAATTATGAGGTTTGGGTCTCTCGTTTTGGCAATGGGCATCGGGTTGGCGTTGGGACAGTCCAAGCCGGATCCCTCGAAGGGTAACGAGGTATTCGACGAGCAGTGTTCCGGGTGCCACTATGCAGACCGCGAGGAGCGCAAAGTCGGGCCGGGCTTGAAATGGCTGTTCGTGAAGGGCAAGCTGGATTCGAATGGCAAGGCGGTGGCCGATGCGTCGGTGCTGGAGATCCTGAGCAAGGGGTCGAAGGGGATGCCAGGGTTTGAAAAAGCCCTTTCCGAGCAGGACAAAGTTGATCTGCTGGCGTATTTGAAGACGCTGTAGCTATAGGCCGACGGCCTTGCGGTAGCGTCCAATGAACATGTCGGTGGCTTTGAATTTTCTGGCCAACCAGGAGTTGGTGAAGTCTCCCAACGGGGTGTGGCCTGTGCCGTGGCTGCGGCCCAAAGTTACCAGCATCATCTGGCTGCCGGTAGCGGGCCGGTAGGATTTCAGCCCGGTATTCCCCCGAAGGCACCTGCGAATGTTCTCGATGATGACGGCGGCATGTTTTCCCGCCCAGATGCCAAGTTTCGGCTCGGGAAGCGCGGTGATGTCGCCAGCCACAAATACGTTGTCGGTTCCCCGCATGCGGAGGTACTGGTCGACCGGAACACGGCCCGAAGGATCGAGTTCGAGGCCGGGAAAGTCCCGGAGGTATGACGTATCGACATCATAGCCCGCGCACCATAGCACCAAGTCCGCAGCTGCGAGGTCGGAATCGTCCACCTTGCGCCCCAGTTGGATCCCGGCACCGCGCGCCCGGAGAAATTCCAATGCGTACCGCCGGGGCCCGGGCGTAATTGATGGCAAAATGGTTTCGCCACTTTGAACCATGACCACGTGCTTTCCGGGGAGATCCTGCAGAATCTCGCCCGCGATCTCGACACCTACCGGTCCGCCGCCCACAATGAGAATGCGCCGGGCGGCTTTTACTTGCTCAGCCAGACGGCCGAAATGGCTGATTCGCTCTGGAACACCGCCGATCGAGGCTTTCAAAGTATCGGTGGGATACGACGAGCCCGTGGCCAGAACCAGGACATCGTAGGGGATGCTGGTACCGCTGGCAACCCGCACGAAACCCGGCTGGACAGACTGGACGCGGTCCCGGACGAGTTCCACTCCGGCGAGAAACTGGCTGTAGGGGAGGAGCGCTTCCTCGGCGCGTCCGGGCTGCACCAACAGGCGGGGAACAGCCATTGGAATCTCGAAGAATTCCTTGGGGTCAATGAGAGTCACCCTGGCCTCGTGCTGCAGGGCGAATGCGATCCGATGGCCAGCCAAGCCGCCGCCAACGATCACAATACGGCGGTCCGAGGCCATATGCTTAGCGGTTCCGAGGTTTCAGGATGTCGCCGCGCCATGCCCCGCAGCGCTCGCACTGAACGAGTGGGAGAACCCACAGGAGGTGGCGTTGCTTACGGTGGCGAGTCAGAGGTGTGAGACAGCGCCAACAGGGTCGATAAAACAATAGCCGCTGCAGGCAGAAAAGGACAAATGCGGCTCCCAAGGCGGCAAACACGGGCCAAGCCGCCCGAAGAAAATCGTCAAAGAAAGACACTCTTTTAAGGATACTTTACGAGCCGACAGCCGACTCGGCCATCGCATCAAACCTGAGCCGCGCTTCCCCCAGAAAGATCTCATCGCCCTGCTTCAAGAGCGCGCCCCGGGCCGAATGGGGCGGGACCGCGATCTTTTTCCCCGCCCGGTAGAGATGGGTTCCAAAACGGCTGCCATCGTCGTAAATCCGCCAATTGCCACTTGCGGCGTCGAAGCGCAAGTGGGCGTGCTCGCGGGAGACGCTGGAGTTCGTGTCTGTGTCATCCGAGATGAAATACAGATCGTTGCGCCGGATCAGATGGCCCTGCGCATCCAACACGGATTCCCCGCGTCCCACGTTCAGCAATTGTTTGGAGGATGTGAAATCCGGCTCCGACACGTTGCCAGCCATGACTACGAGGCGCGCAGGGGTAAAAGGCCGAGGGACAAAATCAACGATGGGCTCGGGTGCAGGTGGCTCGGATTTTTCGCAACGAATGCTCAATTCGTCGTCTGCCTGGTCCACAAAACAAATCGAGGAGGTCAAATCTTCGGGAGCAAGCACGCGGGACGATGCAAGTTCGGCCCGGATGTCGCCGGGGAAGTTGGCCGGGCCGAGAAGCGCTGTGAGCGCGGCTTGCCGCTCCAGGTCCGAGGTCCGCAATTGCAATGTTACGCGGTCGAAGGGGAAGATCCTGTCGCCGCGCGGTCCGGCGATCGCTTTGGCCACAAGTTGCTCCAAGGCCTCGCGGTGCAGTTCCAAGGGCTGTTTGGGGCCGCCGGACTTCGGGAACAGCGCTGCGATGGATTTTTCCAGTTTGTCGACGATGCTCATCTCAATCCTCAGTACCTATTGAATCAGGCCCAGCTTCTGTGCGGCAACAACCAAATCGCCCGCCACAGGTGCTGCCGCAGTTCCGCCATAGCGACCGTTTTCGGCGAGGATCGAAAATGCGATTCTCTTCAGTCCGGGGACGGAATTGTATGGCGCGAAGCCGATAAACCAAGCGTGGGAGGGGGCCGTTGCCAGTTCGGCCGTACCTGTTTTGCCCGCAATCGCGGGAGCGATGGCGGTGAGCCGTTTTGCCGTACCGGACGTCACAACGCTGCGCATGTCGTCGGCCAGAATACCGGCCTGGTCCTTGGGAAGAACCTGAACTGCGGCTTGGGTGCGGGTGTTGGAGGCATCGGTGACCCAACGACCAAAGGGCATCATGCCTCCCGCAGCGACGGTGGCAGCAACCCTGGCCATCTGGAAGGGGGAGACGACCACCTGGCCTTGGCCGTAGGACGATTGAGCCATCTGGGGTGCGAGATTCTTAGCAGTCGCCGGTTCGGCAACGGCGATACCGAACAGCTTCCCAGTCTCCAAGAGCCGGTCCGGGCCAACCTTGTAGGAACCCAGCTGCGCGAAATAGGCGTTGCAGGAAACTGTGATCGCGCGGTGCATGTCGAGCGTACCGTGGGGGGTGGCGTCCTCGACATCGTCACGGATGGGACGTTTTGAATTGCCTACAAAGTTTCCGTTCCTGCCATCGGGAAGACGGAGGCACTGGTAGGGCTGGTGGGCGAGCGAGGGGTCCGTTCGGAGCGCCGCAATGGCGGTGACGATCTTGAATGTGGATCCGGGAGGATAGAGGCCGTAGCGGGCTCGGTCCAGAAGCGCTCCCGTAGCCTCGCCAGCGGCCAGTTTTTCCTCAGTGGGCTCTGGTGCGGGCCAGTTGACCGATGCGAGCAGGTCTCCAGTACCGGGGTCCATCACGACAACGGAACCACTGCGAAGCTTCTGCTCGGCAAGCCGAGCTTTGAGAATCTCCAGAGCCTTGAGCTGGAGCCCGGCGTGGATGGACATGTGCACATCGCGGTCCCGGTCGCGCACACGCTTGACAGCGGCATCGTCCGGCTCCCAGCGGTGCCTCAGGAGGGGAAGAAGCTCCCTGTAATCGTAGTGTACGGCCTTGAATTCCTTCCCGGCAGCATCGGTGAGTGTTTCGATTGTGCCGTGGTCGTCGAAGCCCTGGAGCCGTCGGGCTGCGTCGCGCTCGATGAGGGAACTATTCGGTGCACCCCAGTTGGCACGGGTGCGAACGTCGCCCAGAAGATGGAAAGTCGCGCCGCCGAGGGGGTAGTGGCGCTGATCGGCGGGGTTGCAGGCAGAGTCGATATCGATGCCGAGGTCCTTGTAACGAGCACGGTTCTGCTCCAGCTCTTCCCACCGGCTGGTGGCCAGCGGAAGACCATCGCGGTCGTAGACAGTGCCGCGCTTGAGGTCGCGGATGGTGGCGGTGAGACGCGGATTGTAGACATAGCGGCGCACGTTGTCCGCCTGGGTGACCAGTGCGCCCTTCCCGGCAAAATCGTCGGGATGAAGCACTTGGACATACGCTGCCTTGCCCACGACCGCAAGGGCGACAGCGGCAAGAAGTCCGCCAATCCAAGCAATACCGCGATGGAATGGAGCGGTGCGTTCCGCAGTACCGGGATTGCTCCCGAGAGACGCGAGGATACCAATGATGACGAAGTTCGCAAACATGGCCGTCTTGCCGTAACTAAGAAACGGGGTGGCCACGCCGGAAAGCGGAAAAAGGCCGAGGATGCCAAGCGAGATCAACAAAAGTTCAGCCGAGAG
>CAITMP010000106.1 GCA_903893525.1 uncultured Acidobacteriia bacterium
ACCACGGCACCGTTCACCATCTTGACCGGAAGGCGGTTCAGGTCCTCCAGGATGCGCGGGCTGCTGTTCATCCGGATGTTGTAGTCCTTCTCGCCGAACTTGGCAGTGCCGGCGGGGAGGATCAGATTCTGGAGATTGAGCGCGTTGGAGACGTCCGTGGCGGAAACGTTGTTGGCGTACATGCCCTCGGGGTCGAGGTCCACCACAACTTGGGCGAATTTGCCGCCCGACGGAGCGGGAATCGTGGTGCCCTGGATGGTGGCCAGTCCGACGCGGATGAAGTTGGAGCCGTAATTGAAAAGCTGCTGTTCGCTGAGCGTCTTGCTGCCGAGGCCGAGCTGGAGCACAGGCACGCTCGACGCATCATATTTAACTACGTTTGGCGGGAACATCCCCGGCGGCATCATGCGAAGTGCCGACTGCGACACCGAAACCACCTGCGACTGGGCCAATTCGACGCGGGCATTGGGTTGCAGGAACAACTTAATGATCGCGACGCCGTTGTAGGACTGCGATTCGATGTGCTCGATGTCGTTGACGTTGGAGGAAACCTGCCGTTCGAACGTGGTGACGACGCGGTTGGCCATTTCCTCGGTGGAGAGGCCGCCGTACTGGAAGATGACGCTGAGGATGGGGAGGTCAATGGCCGGGAAAATGTCCACCGGCATCGTGCTCGCGGCAATCCCGCCCATCAGGGTGATGAGCAGGGACATGATCACGAACGTGTAGGGCCGTCTGAGGGCAAGTCGGACTATCCACATAGGATCGGGCTGTTTCGCGGTGTTGGAAGAACTGACGTAATTTTAGCGCGGGGGATTACACGGGGCGGGGAATTGGAATCAGTCGGAATCTGGGTTGGAGCTACTCATCCAGTTCCCAATTCTCAATCGGCAAGTCTGGCGCTCGTGGGAACTGATCCGGTTGGGCGACACATGTCCTAAAGTTGTCTCTTTGCCATTCCAAAGTAGCGGTGCAATCCAATCCTCCTCATTATGGTGCCCACCCGGTTTTGACACCATCAAACGGTTCCGAGCCCACGAAACGATTGTCCAAGTTCTTCAAACGAGTCTGGCTTGCCGGGGGAAAAAGACAGCGGATGCCCAAATGGAAGAGGCTGGCATGGTTCCCATCACACTCACCATCAACGGAACCGTCCACCGGGTGGAGGTATACACTCTAACAACGCTGCTGATCACCCTCCGGGAACATCTTGGGTCTGAACGGCACGAAAATCGGCTGTGGGCTCGGCCGGTGCGGCGCGTGTCCGTCCTGGCCGATGGACAATAAAGGCTGTCCTGCCTGACCTTCGCCGCGTCGGTTCACGGCAAGCCTGTCACTTCGAATCGAAGGGCTCGCCGACGGCCCCAACCTGCATCCGGTTCAGCAGACATTTTCTCCGCCACGAGGGATTCGACTGGGTTACTGCACCCCGGGCCGCCAATTCCGATGGGCGTGATCGTCCTCACCACCTACGACAGGGACGAGGATATCGAACAGGCGCTCAAGGCCGTCGCCAAGGTCTACCTACTGAAAAGCCCGGATCCTCATGACTTGGTCCAATGCATCCGCGATGTCCATGCTGGTATAATATCGGTGGCACCAGCGGTCATCGCCAAACTGGCCACGCGCCTCACCCGTGTCCAGTTGACCACCCGTGAACTGGAAGTTCTGAAGCTGATAGCTAGGTATGCTCGAATCAGTCCATATTCACGGGCATCCTCGTCGCAAAAAGGCAATGAGCGGTATGGAGAGAAGAAAAGCTCCAGTTTCGCCATTGATTCCAGCGGCCGGTCGGAACGGATCGCCCCGAAGAGGAGCTCCGCCTTCACGACAGAACACAGCCGAATCTGATCCGGACGGACCGCTCCAAGCCTCTGCCCAAGGGCCAAGGATCTTCCATTGAGGAACTGTATGCACGTGTTCGTGTCGAGCAGGTACATTGGCAATTGTTGCAGCTACAAGGGGTGGCGATCCTGCAATTCGCCTTGAGGGTGGCGTTCGAAACCTGAATCCCCAAGGGCCCCGAAGAGTTCGAAGTACCCCTCCGGCCAAGCACTGGGCGAGGGATTCTTCCAAGTAGGAACAGGATTGACTACGACTAGAACTTCAAGCTCTGAGTCTGAAAACCCGGTCATAATGTTCAGCGTGAGAATACCTCCCTTATCCGTCCGGCATAAGGCTGAGATGCATACTCCCATGGTCCCCTGCCCGAAGGAGAATAGCAAATCCCAACCGCGCGGCCTGTCCGAGGGCGAGCAGCTCGGAGGGGGGAGGCGTGGCGCGTCCCATTCCGAAGTTAGAACCGCAATCCCACACTCGGCAGTGTGGCTCGGACCGGCGCTACGCCATATCGCGGAGAGCACAGCAAAACATCACGTCAACACCTTGTTCGACTATATCATCGGCACCGCCGGACCTAAGCCATGAGGGTAGGCCTCCAGCGCGGCTTGATTCGGCTGCGCTGAAGGCCCGGCGTTTACCTTTCAGCCAATTCCTGCTGGACCCGGCGGCGACCGGCAACCAAGGCGAAGACACCAATTCCCACCAAGCACGCAGTTGCCGGCTCCGGGGTATCGGTAACGCTGCCCTGCATCAGGGGCGCTCCGTTGGCGTCCAACATTTTTGTTACGGTAGTGGTGCCGTCCACGTTCAGGCCGAAGACGCCGGAACTCAGCGGCGGATCGGCTCCGCCGGAACTTTTTTCGCTGGCGCTCCAGAAGGCTGGGTCGGGACTGTAGACGCCCCCCGGGCCGCCGCTTCCCGATCTGTCAATGGTAAGGCTGAATTCGGCGATCGGGTGGTTGTGGGAGTTCAGGACACTCGGTCCAAAGCCCATTGCGGCGTGGAAATTGGCCAAGGTCAGGTCGGCTTGGCTCAACGCGTCCCACCCGGAACCGGCACCGAGCAGGAACGACCCGTTCTGGTCCAGTGGCGCAACATTGCCAATCACCCTTTCGAACGCTGCAAAACCGTTCGGCCCGATCCGCACCAGGTACGCATGGTTGTCCGGCACAACTTCGAAGAATACGTCAAAGAAAGACGCCGGGGTAGTGCTGCCGATGTAATCGTAGATCAGATAAAGGTTGTTGTCCTGACCTGGAACTCCTTGGTCCACCCCAAGGACCGCGCCGCCGACACCGTTTACCGGTGGAAAGAGAATCTCCTTGGACGTGGCGCACGTTACCCATTCGCCGGAACTGGTGAACGCACCATCGATAACATGGTTGCACCCTGCAGCTTGGGCCACGCCCGCCGCAATAAAGAAGGGCAGCACCTTCAGCAGCGCTGCCCTCTGGACTTGTTTCTTCATGAACGCTCCAATCCCACCGCCGTCGGGCAGATGGATGGAGCAACTTTATTCCGTCACGAGCCCGGAGTCAAGGAGTATTTCAATTTCATTACAACTATTTCTTGATGCCGAAACAGTACAGAATCCCGTCGTAGGTTCCGATGTAGACCCGGCCGTTCGCCACCGAGATACCGCTGAAGTGGTTCCATGACTTGATCTGGTCGCCGCTGGACCACAATTCCGCCCCGGTCTGCGCGTCGAGCGCGTACAGGGTCGCGTGGGTCGAGCCCGGAATACGCCGCTCCGGAGTATCCTCCAGTCCGGTGTCGGGGTACGCCTGCTCCGTATCCTCGCCGCTGGCGTAGCTGAAAACCACGCCGTTGGCGACCACGGGCGGCTCGCCATGGTTCATGTCGCGAGAAATCCACGCTGGAGCCAAGGACAGCTTGCCGCCCTTGTCCTCCAACTTGAACGCCGCCACGCCGCCATACTTGGTGGCCCCGTGTTCCACCGGGACCTTCAATGCCGAATGCTTCGGGCCCCAGAAGGGCGAAAGAACCCATCGTGTCCCTTTTGCATCCTCCCAACTGGCGAGCGAGCCCCAGATGCCGGCGGATGCGAAGTTCACATCCTCGTTGCAGAACAGGGGCGTGCGGTACAACGGGCTTCGATGGTCGTCGCCGCCGATGGACTTGGTGTCCATCAGGTACAACCGGCACTCCTTGCCGCCATCCACCATCAATTCGCGACCCTTGTAGTTGAAAATGACCGGCGTCACCTGCATGTCGAGGTCGCGCTTGACCAGCCACTCGGCGTTGGAGGGACCGTAATAATCATTCAGTTCGAGCGCCTTGGTGGTCGGATTCTGCTTCACGCCGATGATGCCGTTGCCGTAGATGCCGTTTTCCGGGTCCCACTTGCCGTCGCCGGTGCCCGTGTACATGGTGCCGTCCGCCGAAATCGCGGGACCTTGCCGTCCCCACATGCCGCCGCCCGCCGGGCCCCATGTGCCCACCTTGTTCGTGGCGAGGTCATAGGCGTAGACCACATTGGGATTGCCGCCGCATCCCTGGGCGGTATGGGTGTATAGAACACCTTTGAAGATGTTCAGGCCGTAGGGCTTTCCGTTCGGGGGCATCCACTTGGCGGGAGGTGCGAGGTCTTCGCCGTCGGAAGCGTTGATTTGGTGCAAACGACCGTCCCAGGAGGCGGCGTAGATGGTGTACTTGCCCGGCGTCGCCGACGGTACGATTACCGGAGTGGCCGTCTGTCCGCCGGGGCAGAGGATGCCGGCACCGCGACCACCCGCTGCCGGAGGGGTCCAGGTGTTTTCGAAGTGCTTACTCCAAATCGTTTTGCCGGTCTGGACATCAATGGCGAACAAATCGTCGGAAACGCCCGCGACAATCGCAACTTCCTTCATGCTGCCCGAGATGTTCAGGTTGGCGACAATCAGCGGCGGGAACAGGTTGTGCATCACCTTGGGCTGGCTGGGGAGCTTCGAACTCCACAGCAGGGTCATGTTCTTGACCGACGAAGGCGAGAGGAGTTTCTCGTCCCGCTGCCAGTTGGTTCGCTGGACATCATGGCCGTCGGTGAGCCAATCGGCACCTTGGCCGAAGGTTGGAACGGCAAAACAGCCGGTTGTCAGGGCGGCTGCGGCGAGTAGGATTCTATGGTTGCGGAACATCGGTAAAAACTCCGGCTTGAAACGATTCACAACGTCTGGTAGTATACACCCGAACCGGCATCTTGCAAATTTGTTCGCCGATGCCCCAAGGAGTCCGCGTATGACATCTCGCCGAGTCGCCGCCGCGACCGCAGTTCTAGCCGCTATTTGCGCCATCCCCGCGTTTTCGCAGGGGCGCGGCGGTGCCGATTGGTCCACGGGAGGGGGGGATGCCCAACGCTCCGGCTCTATCCGCACCGACCCCAAAATCTCCCCCGCCACCATGGCGAAACCCGGCTTCCAGTTGGCGTGGAGTGTAAAATTGCGTAACGATTCCAAGCAGGGTGTCGGACTCTCCGAGCCATCCTTGATGGACCGCTACATCGGTTACCGCGGCTTCCGCTCCTACGCCTTTGTCGGTGGCAGCGGTGACAATGTCTTCGCGCTGGATTCGGATTTGGCCCGCATCGAGTGGAGCAAGCATTTTCCCTTGACTGCACCGGCTGGAACTCCGGCGTGCCCGGGCGGCATGACTGCCTCCGTGGTCCGGCCCGTTTCGGCTGCGATGGCAAATCCAAACGCCGGTCTCGGCGGTGGAGGCGGTGGTCGTGGCGGCCCGGCCAAATCCGGCGTGGGTGAACCACTGCAGGGTGCCGTCACGCTCGCAGCCCTCACAGCACCGGCCGCCGGCCGTGCCGCAGCCGGTCCCGGACGTGGTCCAGCCGCCAACCAGCAGCAGCGCCCCCGCCGCATGCCGAGCATGCTGAACGCCGTTTCGAGCGATGGTGCCTTCCACAGCCTGTATGTTTCCAATGGCGAGGAGCCGGAATTGCCTCTCAAATTCCTCCCCGCCAACGCGAGGGTGTCCGGCCTGATCATCGTGGACGATGTTGCTTATGCCGTCACTTCCGCCAATTGCGGTGGTGCTCCGAACGGAATCTGGGCCTTGGACACCGCTTCGAAGGCCGTTGCCTCCTACAAGGCCGACATCGTCGGCGCACCGGCATTCGGCCCGGACGGCGTGGTTTACGTAGCCACCGTTGGCGGGGACCTGCTCGCACTCGAACCCAAAACCCTGGTCAAGAAAGCTTCCTACTCGGCTGGACAGGCGTTTGCCTCCCCGGCGGTGCTCTTCCTAAACGGTGAAAAGCCCATGGTCGCCGCTACCACTAAAGACGGCACGATTCTCGTGCTGGATGCCGGTCTTTCCACCGTTGCGGCGAAGTCGTCGGGTGCGAAGGCCACCGGTACCCTGTCCACATGGCAGGATGCCGCAGGTGCGCGCTGGATCGCAGCTCCGTCAGGGAAGTCGGTCGCGGCATGGAAGCTGAACGGAGCCACCTTGGATTCGGCTTGGACGTCCAAGGAAATCGCCGCGCCCTTGGCCCCGGCCGTTGTAAACGGTGTGTTGTTCACGGCAGCAGCCGGTGGAACGGGCAAGGCTACGCTCTTCGCCTTGGATGCAGCCACGGGCAAGGAATTCTGGAACAGCGGCGCGACCCTCACGTCCCCGGTGGGCGAAGGCGGGGGCTTGGCCATCGGCGGGAGCACCGTCTACCTCGGCACCAAGGACGGCACGCTCTGGGCGTTCGGGTTCCCGATCGAGCACTAGGCCGCTATGAGGAATTCGATCTTATTGGCGGTTTTGCTTGGGGGAAGTGCTTTCGCGCAGTTCCCCGATGGCCTAGGCAAGGCCGAGACCCTGCGCCTCTGCAGCCAGTGCCACGAAATCGAGCGCGCCATCTCCCAGCGTTTGGACCCGAACGGCTGGCAGGAAACCACCAGCAAGATGGTGTCCCTCGGCATGGCCGGCAAGCCCGAGGAAATCCGGGCCGTCGTGGATTACCTCGCCAAGAACTTTCCCGCCGATGCGGTGCCAAGGCTGAACGTCAACACGGCCACCCAGATCGAACTGGAAAGCGCATTGGGATTGCGCCGTTCCCAGGCGGCGGTGGTGATCGAGTACCGCACCAAGAACGGACCATTCCGTTCCATTGAGGACTTGAAGAAAGTGCCGGGCCTCGATCCGGAGAAGCTCGCCGCCAAGAAAGACCGCCTTTCCTTCTAGTGCAGCGTTGTGGGGCAGGCTGCCAGCCTGCGCGGCGGTCGCCGACCGCCGCCCGCGCCAGAAAGGCACCGAGGCACTATGGAGAATTGGAATATGACACCCAGCATTTCCACACGTGAAAATTTAACCGCAATCCAGACAGCGGAAAAATATTTCGCCGAGCGCCGCGGCCGGGGAGACAAGGCTGCTGCCTTGGCATTCCTGTCCCGACCCGGTGGACAGCCTCCCCAATTATGCCACTCGGTAGCCTGCTCATACGCCAGAGGCCCAACCTCATCGCCGTGCCCTCCTCGTACAGCCGACCCGTAAACAGCAACCC
>CAITMP010000107.1 GCA_903893525.1 uncultured Acidobacteriia bacterium
CCCCCAGATCGAGCGCGCGCCGGGCCAAACGGCGGATTTCGACGGGTTTGTACCGGTGGTGGTCGCCGAACTCGTACCGCTCCATCGGTTTCACCCCAACTTGATCCAACGATTTCCAAAACGCCGCTGGATTCCCCAGTCCGCAGATTGCGACGGCGCGCAATCGGGCGACCTCGGGGATGGGGAGCGTCGACCCGGACGGGTTGGTCCAGCGGTCCACCACTGTCCGGCAGTGGAAGATCGGCGCGCGCTGGTTCCAGCGGCGGATTTGGTACTCGATGGCCGGAATGTTCGGAGCCTCGTTTTCGCGCGTGATCAGAATTGCCGAAGCGCGGGCCAGGCCGGAAAGGGGCTCGCGAAGCCGACCCATGGGCAACAGCCTCCCGCCGCCAAAGGGGTGGAGACCGTCCACCAGAACAAGGTCGAAGCTGCGGGCCAGCTGGAGATGCTGGAAACCGTCGTCCAGCACGAACATGCGCGGGTTGGCCTGTGCAAGCAGCGCGATGCCTGCCTCGTACCGTTCGGAGGCGATGCCCATGGGCACTGGCGTATCGCGCGCGAAGGTGCGGAGGTAGAGTTGCGCCTCGTCGCCGGTGAGGGCGATGGGCACCCGCTCGTCGCCACGGGGGAGTATCACGGTCCCGCCGGTGCCGCGCCCGTGTCCGCGGGTGAGCATTGCGGCTCCGTCATGGCGGAGATAGCGCAGCAGCTCGATGGAAACAGGCGTTTTTCCGGTGCCGCCGGCAGTCAGGTTCCCCACGCTCAATACCGGAATGGGCAGCTTTCGGACGCGCGCCTGTTTCTTTCGGCGGTCCCTGGCGCTGAAGAAGATCCAGAGCCGTTCGAAAAGCCACAGGAACGCGTATCCGGGCTGGGGCGGACGTTCCTCGGGATAGCAGGTATCGTAGAGGCCCATCACAGCGTCGGCAGCCGTCGCCGCCGCCCCGCGTTGGGCACTGGCCGATTCGAGGGCGCGCAGGCCGAGGGCCGTGTCGGCGGCGGCTCTTGCGATGGCTCCCGCAAGCTGATCGCCGGAACCAATCCTCAGCAGTGCATTGTTGGCTGTGAATTGGATTTCGATGTCGGGGAAGTTTTCGAGGTGCGGGCCGCACACAATCGGCTTGGCGAAGACTGCGGGTTCAAGAACGTTGTGGCCACCTTTTTCGGCCAGCGTTCCTCCCATGAAAACGGCGTCGGCATGGGCGAAGAGGCCACCCAGCTCGCCGATGGAGTCGAGCAGCAGGATGTCTGCCGCGTCGTCCTGAGGGTTGCTGCGGCGCGTCCAGCGGAGACCGGACGCCTCCAGTTTGCGCGCAACGGATTCGAATCGGTCCGGGTGCCTTGGGGCCAGGACAAGTCTCCATCCGGGCATTGAACGCTGGGCTGCAAGGACATGGTCCTCCTCGTCGATGTTTCCGTCCGAGCAGGTGCTGGCGGCGATCCACACCTTGGAATCCAATGCCCGCAGGAACCGCAGGGCAGGGGAGTCGGCTGCGACAGTTCCCGGCTTGAAGTCGTATTTGAGGTTTCCACCATTCCGGCAGCGGTCGGGCGGCGTGCCGGCCGCAATCCAGCGTTCCTGCATCAGATCGGATTGGGCAAGAACCACATCGCACAGGCCGAGGACCTGGCCGAAAAGTCCGGCCCGCTTTCGGTACTTCGGCAGAGCCCGGTCCGAGATGCGCCCGTTGACGATGGCCAAGCCGCAGCCGAGCCGCTTGGCCTCCCGGAACATGTTCGGCCAGATCTCGGTTTCCAGCACCACCACCACCGAGGGGCGGATCCAGCGAAGGACCTTCCGCACAACCCAGACCAGGTCGAGCGGTGCGTAGAAGATGCCGTCGACAACACCTTTCAATCGCTTGTCGGCGATGGCACGGCCCGCCGGGGTGGTGGTGCTGAGGAAAATGGGGGCCTCGGGACGCCGGATGAGCAGCTCCTGGATGAGTGGGATCGCGGCCAGGACTTCCCCGACGGAAACTGCGTGCAACCAAATGGCACCGGTGGTGGTCCTTCGAAATACGGGCGGAAGTTCGCCGAAGCGCTCCCGGAGCGTGCCGAAGTAGGTCCGGTCCCGCAGACACCGTACCAAAAGGTACAGGATGACCGCCGGGAAGAGCAGTCCCTGCATGACCCGGTAAGTGAGGTAGATCGCTTTGCGTTTCAACGAGTTAAGGCCGACCATTCAAGTATATCGGCGGCAGGGCAGGCGCGCCAGCCGTGATACTGTGGAACATATGCGCCCTGTTGTGATGGCCGGTGCCGCGCTTGCATTTGCCCTGCAATCCCTCTCCAGCCACGGCCTCTCCAGCCAGTGCTTTGCGGCTGAGAAGCCGGCGTTCCAGGTCAAGCCTGTGGAACAATACCAGCACCGCTTGACCAGCGAGAAGGTCACCATCGCTGCCGAGCCCTATGTGACGGACGAGCAGGCCGCGGAAGCTTTTGGCAAGGTGAATCCGTGGCGGTTGGGCGTCTTGCCCGTACTTGTCGTGATGAAGAACACCGGAACCAGCGCGATCCGGGTGGACAGGCTCCGGTTCATCTACCAGTTGCCGGACCGGTCGAAGGTGGAGAATACGCCGGCGTCCGATTTGAAATTCATCGGGGGAGGGAACCGGCCGAAGTCGATGCCCACGCCGATCGGCATCAAGATTGGCAAGGGGTCCAAGAATCCGTTCGCCGAGTGGGAGATCGAGGGCCGGGCCTTCGCTGCAAAAATGCTGCCGCCGGGAGAAACGGTCAGTGGTTTCATTTACTTCCAGACGCCGACCTCCAGCGATGCGGCGTCCCTGTACGTGTCTGGTCTGGTGAACGCGGTCACCGGAAGCGAGCTGTACTACTTCGACATTCCACTTTCCGGCGGTGGGGCGCAATGAAGTCCTTCCGGATATTGTTGGCCTTGTTTTGCCTGGTGGCCTTCGGGTGTGCAAAAAAGGAGCGGGTAGTCGAGCATGCCATGCGCGGCGAAATCACCCTTCTGGACCCCGAACACAAGTTGGCGACGATCAAGCACGAGGACATCAAGGACTTCATGAAGGCCATGACCATGGAGTATACGGTCCGCGATGAATCTGATTTTGCCAAGTTGAAAGTAGGCGGCAAGATCGATGCCATCGTTTTTGTGCAAGGTGACGATTATTGGGTTGGCCGGGTGAAGCCGGCGCAATGAGCGTGGATCAAGGTGTCCGCGACCAGATGCGCGCGGAATGGAACGAGCGGGCCCGCGAGGACGCACACTATTTTGTCGCGTTCGGACGCAGGGACCAGGATGATGAAGGCTTCTTTGAGACTGGCGCGGCTCTGGCTAGGGAGCTGGAATCCGAGTTGAAGCGACTGCCTCCGGCCCCCGCGGCATCTCGGCGGGCACTGGAGATTGGTTGCGGGCCTGGACGTCTGATGCGCCCGCTGAGCAGACTGTTTGGGGAGATACATGGGATCGATGTCTCCGACGAGATGATTGCCCGGGCCAAGGAAAATCTGCGCGGGATTCCCCATGCCCATCCGAGGCATGCCAGCGGATCCGACCTTTCCGCATTTCCCGACGGGCACTTCGATTTCGTCTATTCGTACGCGGTCTTCCAGCACATTCCCAGTGCCGCGGTGGTGCTTTCGTATCTGCGTGAAACGGCACGGGTGCTCCGTCCGGGCGGTGTCGCAAGGCTGCAGATCAACGGATTGCCCCTCACGGCGAAGGCTTACACCACTTGGGAGGGCGTCCGCATTCAGGCCGACGAGGTTCGGGCACTGGCGGCGGAAGTCGGCGTGCGGTTGCTGTCCTTGACGGGCGTTGGCACGCAGTACATGTGGGCCACATGGCAGAAGCCTCTGGCGGCTGCTTGCCGGATTCGCGCCATCTCGAATGCCTTTTCCAGTGAGCAGGCCGTTCCGGGAAGCGGCAGACTGGCATGCGCTGCGCTCTCGATTGAAAATCTGCCGGAAGACTGCGATTTGAATAGCTTGCAGGTGCGGATCGACGGGGTTGCGGGCGAGATTTGCTACATCGGTCCCCGGTCCGGCAACGGATTTACCCAAGTGAACGTGTTTCTGCCTCCGGGGCTGAGGACCGGAATGCTGCCCGTTCGGGTCGAGTTCGAGGGTCGGGTCCTGTGTGCGGAACACGCAGTGCGGGTGATCATGCCCGGTCCGGCGGTGCCGAGGTTGACGGCTCTTTCGGACGCAGTGAATTTGCTTTCGCCGCAGAATATTGAGAGCGGACTGATCAAGGCGACCATTGAGGAAGTGGATGATATCGGCACCTTCCGGGCCACCGTGGACGGCGTGGCGGCTACCGAGATCGAGACATTCCGCACGGACCCGCTGGCGGAACGCTGGGAAGTGAATTTCGGGGTACCGAAGAGAATTCCTTCGGGCGGACATGTCCTGGAGATCGGGCTGGGGCGGCGCCTGTTGGTGCGGACGGGGATTTTGACGTGCCTCGCTCTGTCGGCGCTATTTGCGGCGGACTCGCCCGAATCATTGCTGCGGACGGCGCTGCGGGCGGAATCCGGGATGGTCACGCTTCCGGCGGGGGAGATTGAAATTTCGCGTGAGATTGCGCTCCCGGCCAAGGCCCATGATCTTGATATTCGGGGGTCGGGGACCACAATCAAGGCCTCGGCGGGGTTCCGGGGCAGGGCATTGCTCGTGGTGCAGTCGGGGTCGAAGAACGTGAAGATCCACGACTTGGCGTTGGAGGGAAACCGGGATGTGATTGGTCGGTTTACGATGTTGCCACCGACGGGAAGTCCACTGGCACGGTTGGTGGCCAACAACGGAATCCTGGTGGAAACGTCCGAAGGCGTCCAGATTTTTAAGTTGAAGGCTGCCCACATTGCGGGATTTCCTATCCTGTTCAGCGGCGGTACGGGGGCGCGAGTTGTGGATTCGGAGATTACGGAGAGCGGTGGGTTGAGCCTCCAGCGGCGGGCGAATGGGTCGGGTGGGATCGCGTTCGAGGATGGTGCGGTGGGTTTCGAGGTGCGGCGGAACCGTTTGGGCGGTATCCGTGGGACAGGTGTGCTTTTGCGGGGAACCGACAAGGGAGTGGTTGCGGACAATGAATTTGTTGTGATCGCTCGGGCTGCTATTCAGACGGACGGGGCCGCCCACTTGACCGTGGAGAACAATACGATGCACAGGATCGGGGTGCCGGTTGCCGAGGCCGATGGTCCGCCCGTTTGCATGCGTTTGGAGCGCACGAACGACTCGGTGATTCGGGGTAATACCTGCGGCGAGACCCTGCAGGGGGCAATGGCGCTGGGGGGGGGCAACAACCGGGTGACAGGGAACCACTTCACCCAGCTGAATATTTCGCACGACGATTCGCCAGGGATTTGGTTGGGGCCGGACGCCAAGGGAAATACCGTGGAGGGCAACGAAATCACGGGATCCGGGATGGGAACGCATTGCGTGGGAGCGGCTCCGGGTGTTTTGCCAACCGCGAACAAAGTCGGGAAAAATGACTGCGCGGGCGAGGCCAGTGTGGCCAAGCTTCTGAAACTAAAGGGAATCAGACCGTAGTACGTCGCCGCTCGACCGCGAACCAGCCGCGCACATCGGCCCAGTTTGTGCTGCAGTACGATCCCGCAAGCATCAGGAGTATCACCAGGACGGCCATTCCCGTTGATGCCGCCACGCCGAGATTCTCCTTGAAGAACCAGAGTGCCCGACCGTAGACGAGTTCGACGTGGACCCAGTAGACAAACAAGCTGGAAACCCCGAATTGCCGGAGCCAGTTCCACCTTGTCGCCGCGAAACCGAGGTTCCAGACGTACGCGAAAGCCATGAGCATCAGCACTGCGCCGGTCTTGATGAAGATCAGCGCCGGGCCGTCGAACCAAAAATCCGCGTTGGGGTAGATGGTGAGCGACATCTGGGACATGGACCAAGCTCCGAATGCCATTCCCAGACCGCCCCAGCCAAACCACATCATTGCCAGCGTCACTTCCTCCGGTTTCAATCGGCGCAGGACGCTTCCGGCGCTCATGCCGTAGGCCACAAATGCCGTCCATGGGAAGATGCCGAAATGCAGGTGGTCCGGGGGCAGGTAATGGGCGAGAAACGACGGGATGGCTCCGAAAGCACCGGACGCGTTTGCTTGCGAAACCACTGGCGTCGCCAAGGCGATGGCCGTGCCCAGGAATGCACACAGCCGGATCCTTTCGACCGTCGTGAAGAAGGCCATCGGGGCCAGAATCAGCAGTGACATTCCCATCACGTTGAGGATGTCCACCCGCAGCAGGTCGGTCCACGGGCTCTTGTCGATGGAAAAGATCCATTGCTGGAAGCGGAATGCAAATGCGACTGCGAAGAGGTAGCCGGATCGTTTGGCGGCGGCCACGATTCGATCCATCGTCGTTCCACTGCGCCGTTCCAGTCCATCCATCAAGAATGCGAAGGTGACACCGAGCAGGAAGAGGAAAATCGCGGGCGGCATTCCCCCTACGAACTGGGAAATCAGGTAGGCTCCACCACTCCGCAGTTCCGGGCGCAGGAATGAGTGGAAGACGTGGCCTTGCAGCATGATGACAGCCGCCACACCCCGGAGCCAGTCCAAGTAGGGCAACCGCGCGACGGGAGGCCTCTGCGCCATGAATGGGGAGTTACTTGCCAACCTGCTGGACTTGAACCCCTTTGGGCGGGGAAAGTTTCAAGTCGCGGTCGGACAGCGACGGATTCAACTTGATGCTGGTATAGGTGATTTGGGTATAGTCGCCCGCACCGGAGGTCGTCATCCGTTGTTGGACAGGGCAACCCAAGGTGTCCAGGATCCACAAATCTGCCTGCTTGATCGATTGCAGCACCTCTTTTTCCTTTGGAATCAACCGGATATGGGACGTTGCCTGGCCGTCGATCTTCTCGGTGCCGATGTACGAGGTCTCGTAGTGCGCACGGATGTCTGCGCTGTCGGCCCCGAAGCCAAGGAGTAGTCCCTGCTCGACTGTCGCGCGTTTGTTGCGGAGGTCGTAGACCTGCACGACGCGGGCCTTGGGCATGTAAAGCCGTACCTCACCATCGCCGATCGCCACCGATTTCTGGTTGGGCTGGGTGAATTCGACTAGGATGCGGGTGTCGCCCTTTTCCTTCTTCAGCTTCATGGTGCCGTTGTCGAAGGAGTCGTCATTGACGGCGGCAACGTGCACCATCTGCCGGATGTTGGCGGACACGCCTTTGAACTGCTTGGCCGCCTTGTCCATGCGAGCGAACACTGCGTCCATGGATTGGGCTCGTCCCGCAGAGGCGGAGAGAATGGCCACGGCTACGAGGCGCGGCAGCTGATTTGCAGTCATGGTTAAGGTTTGGCCCAAGCCAAGTAGCCCTTGATCTCGTGTTCGGAATCGAAGATGGGCTCAATTCTGGTGAGGACGATGATCTTTTTCCCGGTTCTTTGGGCTAGGACCTTACCCAAGACACCTAGACGCGTCGGCTCGCTGATCGGGTTCACCAATTCGGGCTCGATCCAGAATGCCGATTCGCCGGGACCGGGCAACGACATCACTTGGCTGGCATGGGGGATGCGGGGTTGGTCGTGGAACCAGTCGCGCGGGGACAGGAAAATGAACGCAATGATGGCACCGCACATCAAATCGTACTGCCACGAGCCACGGGGAAAATCCCACATGACAAAGCGCTTGAGGCCACGGAACACGTTTTTAGTGTAACTTATGGTAGGGAGTCCACTATGCGCGCCGCGTCGGGATGCGGGATTATGGCGGTGTTGGCGGTGCTGTCGTTTGGGCAGACGACGGCACCGAGGATCACATTCAAGACGGAGCCGGAGTATTCGGAGGAGGCCCGGCGGGCGCAGGTCAACGCACGGGTCTCGTTGGGGTTTCTGGTGGGGCTGGACGGCGTTCCCAAGAATTTGTCGGTGACGAAGGGCGCTGGTTTCGGGCTCGATGCCGAGTCTCTCCGGGCCGTTGCCAAGTGGCGGTTCGAGCCAGCCATGCGTAGTGGCCAACCTTATGAAGCCCCGGCAAACGTGGAGGTTTCGCTGCGTTTGATGGACTCGGACAATGTCCTGTCCCGTCTGTCGTTTCTCCCGCCGCAATCCGCGCCGCCCAGGTTGCTGGAAGGCCGGATTCCGAGGCGCGGAACCGCTGCGGACGGGGAGAAGATCCAAGTCGAGTTCGAGATTGGCACCGACGGCATACCGACGGCCTTCCATGTGGGACCGTCGAGCCGTCTTCGGAGCAACGAGGTCATGGAGGAGTTGGTGAAGTGGCGGTTTACGCTTCCGTCCCAGCCTGTGCATGCGGTATTGGAGATGGAAGCGATGCCGGGGAGGGGGTCCGGACCGGTTGCCCCGGTCCGGAGTGGTGGCCAGCCGATCACCTACACCCGGATTGATCCGACCGCCCCGCAGGACCTGACGTTGTCCCCGCCAATTTTGATCGCGCCCGCCGACCAAGCCGATTTCGATGTATATCCACGCACAACGCGATGTTCGTGGAAGCCCTTGGAGGGTGCAGCTGCCTATCTGCTCCAGTGGGATTACTACTCGAACGGGGCGTGGAATAGCGAGGCCAAGAAAATGGGCGATTTCGGCACCATGACGACAGCCACGGAATTAGCGTTCGATTTCGTGGGTGCCCAGCCCGGCCGCTGGCGGGTGTGGCCGTTCAACGCGAAGGGCGAGCGGGGCGTGCCCAGCGAGTGGCGCGTTTTCCGGTATTCGAAGTAACGGACGGAGTTCCCTGCAGCGTCCGCAATTCATGGGGGGCCAGATCCCTCCACTTGCCGGTTGGGAGGTCCCCGATGGCCAAATTGCCGATCCTGACGCGGGCCAGTTCCAGCACTTTGCTGCCGACCGCCTCCAGCATGCGGCGGACCTGCCGGTTGCGGCCTTCGGTGATGGTGATTTCCAAGTCCGTCGTTTCCGCCGCAGTCCCCACCAGTGAAACACGGGCTGGTCGGGTTGGGCCGTCGCTCAATTCGACACCCTGCCTCAACAGGGCAACGGATTGATCCGCCAACTGTCCTTCAGCACGGACGAGGTAGGTCTTGGGCACGTGGTGCTCCGGATTGGTGAGCCGCTCGGCGAACTGGGTGTCGTTGGTCAGGATGAGCAGGCCGCTGGTATCCAGGTCCAATCGGCCGACGGGGGAAACGAATGTGTCGATATCGCCCAGCACGTCGTAGACGGTCGGTCTGCCGTCCGGATCTTTGAATGTGGTGATGTAGCCGGTTGGCTTGTTGAGCAGGATATAGCGTTTGGCCCGCACTTCCAACGGTTTGCCGTCGAACAGGACGCGGTCGCGTTCGAAATCCACCCAGTGGTCCGGGTTTTCCACAATCTTGCCGTTGACTTGGACGCGGCGGGCGTGGATCCACGACCTGGCTTGGGTTCTGGATCCCAAACCAGCCTTGGAGATGACCCGTTCCAGCGTTTTGAGGGGCCTGTCGTTGCCGGTCACGGAAGGACGACCTTCGCTACGGCGGTATTGCCTCCGGAATCGGAAACGCGGAAGGCTAGGACATGTTCGCCGAATGACAGATCTGCCAGGTGCAGCTGGAATGCTTCCGCAGGCGAGTCGAGAATTCCGTCCTTGGGCGCGGCGGGAGTCCACGTACCGCCGTCCAACGACCATTCGGCCCGTCGCAATGCACTGGCGGCATCCGTGGCGTCCAACGCGACATCGGCCGCCGTGCCGGTTCGTGCCGAAGACAGGACGCGGATCACGGGCGGCGTGTTGTCGATCAGTACCGGCGAACTGACCAGATCCGACTCTCTTGCGGTGCTTCCGGCGTTGGAATCGCGGTCGGAAGCGGTCACCCGGAACCAGTACCTGCCGTCGGGGAGACCGTCGCCGTCCAAAGTCCAGTTGGTTTCGTGGAGGTTGCGGCGGAGGTTTTTCCAGTCGCGTTCGCCCTCGCCCTTGTAGTCCAGCTGGTAGGAAAGCTTGTCGGCGTCGGGGTCGTCCGCCTGCCATGCGATCAGGATCTGTTGGACGACGGCCTTGGAAACCGTTTGTGTGGCTGTGCCGGTGGAAGGCGAAGGGCCTGCGTCGCCGGTGTCGGTGACGCTCACGCTGAAGGTGGCTCCCGCACTGGCGGCAGCTCCCGATGGCTTGGTGTTTTGCGCCGGAACCTGCTGGGAGAGGACTGTGATGGATTTCACGACCGGAGGGTTGTTCTGAGGCAGGTAGGCCGCCGATAGGTTGTCTAGGAAGGCTGGTCCGGCCAGATTGGCTTTGAATTGCAGAAAACGCGCGTTGGGGCTGGGGATTTGGGTTCCGCCGGCCGTGGACAAGGCTGGGGACCAGTCGCTCCAACTGGAGTCGGGACGCAGGCTGTTTCCGGACCTCGTGCTGATGGTGGCTGCGGAGCCCGTCCATCGGAGCTGGCCCCAGCGGGCAGCGGAACCGGCATCGAAAACCGGTGATTCGTACGTGCCGGAGGCAGGGGATGAACCCAAACGGTGGATTCGACCCATGTTCGCGGTGGCGGCGAGCGTGGAACCGTTCCATTGGAGCAACCGCACGGTTTCCGCGTCCTTGAGTTCTGCCACGAGTGTCAATTTGTGGTCGGCTGAAAAGCGGTACACGCGCCCGTTGTGGTCTGTTCCAACGATCAACGAGCCATCGGGTGCGGGGAGGATGTCGAAGACGTTTTCCTCCTTGGTGGACCAAAGGGTATCGACCGTGTTGTCCGGGTTGATCCGGTAGATGGCCGATTTCTCCACATTTGCTGCTTCGACTACGGGCGCGACCGTCGGCACTGGCTGGGTTGCCGTGGAGGTCTGGGTCTTGGGGGCCTCCGGCGCCGATGGTTTCAGGTCTCCACCCGCATCGGCAGTCACGGTGATGCTGGTGACTGCGCCACCGGAGTCGGGCTGTGCGCCTCCGCCCTGCTGTTGGGCACCCTGGATCTTGTGGGCGAGAGCCCCACCCAAGCCCGCCGCGTAAACCTCGCCCTTGGGGCCGAGCGCGATGGCGCGGATCTCGGGCAGGGCCGAATCGTAGAGAGCGAAAGCCTTGTCCTTGCCTGTGATGCGGTACAGGACTCCGTTGGGCTCGGTCCCGGCCAGAAGGCGGCCCTGCGGGTCGAAGAGCAGTCCCGTTACATTGACTTGGCCGGTGGAATAGTATTCGTCACCCTGGTTGGGGCCCGTGATGCGGAAGACCTTGCCGTCGGCTCCGGTTCCGGCGTAAAGGGCTTGGTCGGGGCCAATGGCGAGGGACCAGATGTATTTTGCCTTCGGGTCGAAGTAGATCGAGGCCTTGCCGTTCTCGATCCGGTGGATCTGGCCGTCGGGCGATGTGGCGGCGTAGAGGATGCCTTTGGCGTCCACGGCGAGCGCGAAGACTTCGGGCCGGTCGGCGGTCCAGATGAGGGTGGATGTCCCGGTGCGGTCGATCTTGTAGATGCGCCCGCGGTGTCCGGTCGCAGCGTACAAAGACCCGTCGGGACCCGGTACGACGGCCCAGACTGCTGGCTGTCCAGCGTCGAAGAGAAGGTCGATGCGGGGGGCGGGCGTCAGTCGGCCATCTCGTCCCAGGGAAATGCCGTCGAATTTGCCTTTGGCGAAATCCGTGAAGCTGGACATCTCCCAAAACGCGGGGGTTGAGGCCAGGAGCGTGGCCGAAGCCACAAGAAACGCCAGTGCGAGCCTCACTCGACCACCTCGATCTGCACTGTCTTCGATCCCGAAACCATCATGTCGCCTGCGTCGACCACCATTTCAGCCAATTTCGAATTCCTATTCTGTGAGAGAGCCTGCGATCCGGTGAGCACGAGGGCGACCGATGGGGGCGGGTCCGGGAGCTCGTCGCCGCCAGCTTCGAAGGCGGGTTCCGCGCGCCAGACCCGGAGGTATGCCCTGTCGCCCGAGCGGAGGCGGTTGACGTTTGCGATGAGTTGATCGGGCGTGTGCGGTGTCAGCGCCGCAGTCTGACGGAGGTCGGCCAATGAGGTCTGTCCGCCATCGGCGACCGTGAAGTAGAGTGTTCCGGGCGCGGTCCCGACCGGGATTTTGAATTGCAAGGCGCGCCGGACTTCGACACCGTTTTGGCCATCGAAGATTGCGGTCAGGGTTACGGTCTCGCCGGGCTTTGCCTCGCGCCGGGAGGTGTAGAGCTGGGAAAGGCTGAGGTCCTTCTTCGTGTTGGACGTTTCGAGCGACACCACAATCCGCTTGACCCTGAGGGTGTCAAAACCGCCCTGCATGACGTAGGAGAGGGGTAGTGCTGTTGTTGTCGCCGCCACCATGGCCGAACTGGTCTCACCGGCGAAGAAGCTGCGTAAATCGACTGTTTCGGGCCGGCCTTCAAACTCTATCCTGCCGCGAATCCGTATGCTGGAAGATCCGGTGGCCCGTTCAGTCGCCTCCAGCGCGGAGAAGACCGCCATTTGGGTGAGGTAGGGGGCTAGAAAGCGGTCGTTTACGACCTGCATGTTGTAGGTGCCGACGTTGGCGGAGTCCTGGGTGACGGAAATTTCGAGGGGTAGCGTGGCTGCCCGGCGGCCCAGTACACCGGACACGGCGGTATTTCGGTCCTGCGAGATGACCCCCATCAATTCCTTGGCGGCTGAAATCTTGAATGAGGTGTTGACGTTGGCCAGCAGCGTGATCACCTCCGAGCGGGTGAACGGCAGGTCTGTTGGGCCGACGGAGAGGAACCGGTGGCCGAACGCGTACACCTTTTCCCCATCGATGCAGGTGAGGGTGCCGTCCGCACCGACGGACATGTCGCCGGTCATCAGCTCAACAGAAATCATGGCACCGGGCTGGAGCTTGGAGGGATCGCCCATGACGAGGTTTCCAGCTCCCCCGGTGGACATGCCTTGGCGTGGATCCAAACCGAGTGCGCGGAGGCCGGGTCCGAATGCGTCGACGGCCTTGGATGAAAAGCCACTGAGGGAAAGCGGGGTGGCTACCTCGGTCATCCGGGACTCGGGCGATGTTGGCAGCGCTGGGAGCAGCGTTCCGGCAACGAGGCGGGGGCGGGGTGGCCCGGGCATGTCGCTGACCCGCAACATCTCCTCGATCGGGCGGATTCCGGCGATGGGATCCTTGGCGTAGGGAAATGCCAGGGCAACGGCCCCGATGAGGCGGCCATTGATGTACACGGGACTGCCGCTCATGCCCTGCATGACGCCGGTATGGTCCAGCGGGCCACCGGACAGTCGCGCGAGGATGATGGATTCCCTTGGGCCGGTGTTGGCCAAAATTCCCAGAATCTCAACTTGGAAGTCTTCGATCCTGTCGCCCTCGAAGACGGTTTTTCCTATGCCGTGCTGGCCAGCGCGGACCTCCGCGAGGGGCATGAACTGCACTGCCGCATTTAGAGGCCACAGAGCTACGGCGAGAAGTATGGGCAGTGCCAGCCGCGCAAGGTTCACTGTTTCAGCTTACCGCCCTCTATCTGGGAAGGAAGCTGCGGACGGCAGGGTAGAGTTCCTGAACAAAGGCAATCGCCGTTTTGTCAGCCTCGGCGACGCGGCCTGGTTGGACGGGCACCACTACACGCACCAAGGATGTATTGCTCCGGTGCTTGGTGATGGAATCGCCCACAAGGTAGAACTTGGCCGCGAACTCATCGGCGATGACGCGGGCCGAGGTTTGGTACCAGTAAAGAACCAAGCTGGTTTCCTCGCCCTTGGATACCAGGTATCGGTTGACGTTGATGGTTTCGCCGCCTGTCTGGATATTGATGGTGCCGCTTTCAGCTGGCTGGAAGCCCTCGCCCGGAAGACAGTTCTTGGGGGAGTGCGGTGATTGGCCGGTCCGTTGCGTCTGAAAGTAGGCGATGAACAAATTTGCGCCACCTTTGGGACCGGCATACCAGCGCAGCAAAAGGTCGTCGGCGCGGAGAATGGCGACGGTCTCGGGCTCGACTGCACCTTCCCGGGAAGTTTGGAAGCTTCCAAGGTTGGCCGGAAACGCCGATAACGGCATCAGTAGCGGGACCGCGTCCCCTTTGGAGGCAGAGTAGAACAATCCTGCTTGGAGGATCAAGAGGATTGAGGCTGCAGCTAGAAATGGGTTACGCCCCGACGGTTTCGACATTGGCTGCTACCTTTCCGTTTTCCATCTTGGTTGCGATTCGGCTCAGAATCTGGTGCACAAGGGCCAGCATTGCGAAAGCGATCATGAAGATCACCCACCCTTGTGCTTCGTGGAAGAAACCAGCGGCGAGCTCCGGGTTGATTTCCGAGACCATGCCGGTCATGGTGACGCGCCCGGAATTGGCAATGATTGCGATCGGGATTGTGGAGAAAAACAGTGCCACTCGAATCCACAACCGCTTCTCGCCGAAATAGCCATAGACGAGGGACAGGAAGGTCAGTGTCAGGAGCGAACGGATGCCGCTGCAGGCCTCGACCACGTTCAGATTCTGGGAGGAAAGCACAAGGACGTTGCCTTCGCGGATAACCGGAATGCCCATCAGGTCGATCGCATTTTCAGCCACCCGGCTGGCGAGCAACTGGAGCGGAAAGGTGATCTGGTTATAGATCACCGATGGAATCGGCACCATGAAGAACAGGAGGAAGAGTGGGAATGCCAGTGCCTTGGCTAGTTTGGAGCCGCCCAGCAGGAGGACGGCGCCGATGATCGAAAAAACAAAAGCTGTACGGGAGAGGAACAATTCCGCTCCCATGGTGGCGATATAGAGCTGGAATCCAGCCCATGCAAGCACGGCAAAGCCCCACCAGTTGGGTTTTGTCTCGATTGCGAGAAGCCGTTCCCGTTCCTGCCAAATGATATAGCCTGCGATGACGGGCACGAAGAACCCGTGGCCCATGTCCTCGTCCTCGTACCACTGTTTGACCAACGCAAACAGGATCGGGGCGTAGCTGATAACGATCAGCGCGGACACCCAGGCGATCATCGCCCAAGGCAATTTTGCTGCAGGCTCGGTCGGGGCCGGGTTGCTGATTGGTAGATCCGAAGATTCTGTGGAAGCCGCCGTCATCGTGTCCTTATGTAGCTTGAACCTTCAGAATACCATCGCGGGGACGGGGTGTTGGGCGATTCCGGTACCACTACTACTTGGATTTCCCCGCACCGGCGTCTGTGAAGATCTTCCGGGCCATGAAGTCGACGACCTTGGCTTCGTTTCGGCCGTTTTCGTAGTAAGCGGCTTTCAGCAGCTGGTCCTTTCGCTCCAAGAGGGTTTCGCGGATGGACTGCTGGGCACGGGGATCGCTCAGGTCGCGCTGGCCGGCGGGTTCGCGCGAGATCATTTTGAAAATCCGGTAGCCCTCGGGAGTGCGGATGACTTGCGACATCTGGCCGGGGGGGAGGGAGAGGATCAGCTTGCGGAGCTCGGGGCTGGTTTTTTCGAACGACGACTCGGGCAGGAAGCCCAGATCTCCACCGTTTGGAGTGGTCTGCGGATCTTCGGAGTAGTTCTGGGCGACCATGGCGAAGTCCTCGCCTTGGCGGAGCCTGACTTCGATCGCCTTCATCTTGCGACTGGCTTCCTCCTCGGTCTTGGCCTTATCATTCTTCAGGTTCCGGACGTTGGGATCGGGTTTGTTGGTCACCACGATCTGCGCCATGTGGTACTGGGGCTCGGGCAAATTGAACATGCCGCGGTTGGCGTTGTAGAAGGCGGCAACATCGGGATCCGTGATGTTGATTTTGGAGGTGATTTCCTTGTTGAAGAGCTTCTTGACGCTCTCGTCCTTGCGGACGCGGGCCTTCAACTCGTCAATTTTCAGACCCCACTGGTCG
>CAITMP010000108.1 GCA_903893525.1 uncultured Acidobacteriia bacterium
GCGAGCAGCGGACGCGTGGTTCAGTCCGGAATGACGTTTGGTCCGCCGCCACCCAATCCTGATGCCGCCGGGCTCTGGCTGGGGGAAGTCTCGCTCAATCGTGTCAGCGAGGCGTTTGATGGTGCGGCGGATACGACGACAGCGCGGGCTGCGGGAGGGCAGTTCGATTTCAATATCATCCTGCATGCCGACACCAACGGAACGGTTCGCTTGCTCAAGAACGTAACGCTGATGCAGAAGCGGAACGTCGCGAGCAATCTGACCGAAATCGTACTGATCACGGATGATGCCCTGCTGCCGAACTATGACGGGGTCATCAAGCGGTCGGGCAAACTGGTGGGGGTCCGCTACTCGAGTCCGTTCTTCCAGTTTGCCGGGCAGTCACTGGCCTGTGTGGGGGGGCTGGGGCTGGGAAATGGTGTGACCGTCACGAACACGATACCCGCGAACCTACCGACGAATCCCTTCCGACATTTGTATCATCCCACCCACAAGGACCCCCGCGACCTTCAGAACAAGCCCTACGACGTGGAACGCCATATTGAAATCACCTTTAACGACGTAAAATTGGGCGTGGGCGAAGGCCGGGACAGCCTGAAGGGCACCTACCGGGAGACCGTTCTTGGCCTGCACAAACTGCCTTTGGTCACTGAAGGCACCGTCTCTCTTCGGCGGCTCAGCCTCGTCAGCAAACTCAACAACCCATGATGACGACGTTCCCGCGTCCGGCGGAGCCCGATTTCCACGATTCCCAGATCCTTCGCACGCCTTGCCCCATGAAACCACTTCTGCCGCAGAACGACGTTTCACCCTTGATTCACCGCAATCCTCTTCCGGCGATACCACGCCTGGTTTTGCAAGTGCTCTTGATGGTGCTCCTCGTGGCCGGATCAGCGATCCAGACACGCGCCGCCAATACCTATCTTCAAGCACTGACCAATACCACCGGGGTGGTCGTCACGGATACCGCCGTTGGAAAAGATGGCTCGGTGTACGTTCTTGGAAACTACACCAACGTGGATGGAATCGCGGGGAGCAACCTGCGCATTGGCAACACCACCCTGATCCGGGGTTGGGTCGGTGCCGACGCGGGCTTCCTCGCCAAACTGGGTCCTGAAGGTGGCTGGCAATGGGCCATCCGGCTGTATGGCTTGAGCGGCCCGACCAACAGGGTTTTCGGGGTCAAGGCCCTCACCGTGACCGCCAACAATGTCTTCATCGGAGGTGTCGCCGGCGGTTCAATCACGATCGAAGACACGGCAGGGCAGAGGCCCACGATCACGACACCCGAAACCACACTGGGAATTGCGGCTCCGTTCGTGGTCAAGCTGGACCCAACTGGGAGATACATCTGGGGCACCACGGCCAAGGCGACGTCCAATTCGAAGTACCCGCGCAATAGCGAATCCAGTGTCAATGACATCGGCGTGGACACCCAGGGCAACGTCTACCTCTGCGGTGCCATCCCCAATGATTCCTGGGTCATCTTCCCGGGTGCGCAGGTGAGCCCGGTTCTTCCCTATAAAGGCGGTGCCTATCTGGCCAAGCTCAATGCCGACGGTGCCTGGCAGTGGGTGACGGCCTATGCTGGTTTTGGCGATCGGCACGAATTCTACTCTCTTGCGCTGGACGAGCGGGACCGCGTCTACGTCACCGGGGAAGGTGCAGGAAAAGCTTCCGACCGATTCTATTATAAAGATGGAACCTATGCGCAGCCCGGCGGTGGAACATACCCAGTTTCGGTCGGTATTATTGCCCGCTTCACCCCGACGGGCGATTGGGACAAATCGGCACCTTGGCAATGGTTGACCGATTATCCCTACACTTCATCGCACGCCCGAGGAATGGCATTGGCCGTGGTCAACGGCAAAGTCTATCAGGCAGTCGAATTTGAGAGTCAGCTTTATATCCATCCCTACACAAAACTGGCCACGTCCGCCGGCGCCTACGATGTCGCCTTGCTTCGCTGGACGGGCAACCTGGATAAAGTGGATGCCATCACATCGGTGGGCGGCGTAGGGCGGGAACGCATTGGCCGACATATTGGCTCCGACCCCCAGGATAACATCTACGTTTCCGGCTTTTTCGTGGAACCTCAGGCCAACTTCGGGACCAACACCTTCTCCGCCGCGCCGGAAGGGACTCAGGACGGGCCGGACGTGACCACCTCCAAGACCAATCTCTTTGTTGGAAAACTCAACCGCGACCTTCAATGGCAGTGGGTGCAACGCGGACGCGGTCTTCCACCGGATGTCTGGGGTGCGAGTCCCTTCGTGGCGGTCGACAAATTAACCAGTCGTACCTACTTGTCGGGAGCATTTTCGAGCGGAACCCTGGGCATCGGATCGGACCTCGCCCCAAGCGAACTCACGGCCGGAGACAGCTTTGTCAGCTATTTGACGGCACTGGACACCGCCGGGAATTTCCTGCAGCAGGTTTTACTGAATGTGGTCAGCGACTTTGGCGGGCGCAATGTGCTTCCGGCACCCGGCCAGCAGATTTATTTGCGTGGCCAGTCGATAGCGGTCTCGGTGCCGCCGGTTTTGTATGAGGACTCCCTCGGGAATCGAATTTCGGTGGATGAAAACAATGCCAATCCGCAGCGCGCCGTGACACGCCACACCTGCCTGGGCTATGAGGTCCTTGGCACTGCGATTGCGGGCACGGCGGCAAACTATGGCTTCGTGATCGATGCCGATACGACCGTCCGTTTCAACTGGCTGACCGAATACGCCCTGGACGTCACCAACTATCTCACCGGACTGGTCGGGCTTTCCTCGCAGGCGGCGGGCAA
>CAITMP010000109.1 GCA_903893525.1 uncultured Acidobacteriia bacterium
CACCGCGTTCAGGGAGGTTGAGTATCCTGAAATGAATGAGGTCAGGGGAAGGAGGAGAATCCAGGCCCTACTGACCGGAGCGAGAGGATTCGCGCTGCTGAATACGAGAAACAGGCAGACGCCGACCGCTGTCAGGAGCCCCGTGATGCACGATGTGATAATGCAGAGGCTCCGAAGGACTGCGGCGTTGGTGTTTCTCCGCTCGATGATGATCGCCTGGGAAAGCTGCCAGTTGCCCACGGTTCCAAGGACCGACGAAAGGCTTGAAAGGGTTCCAAGGACCCCGTAGTCGGCCGGGGTGTAAAGGCGACCGAGCACGGGTGCTGCAAGGAACGGAATAACAGCGGCCGCAACTTGGCCTGCCGAAAGCATGGTGACACTTCTAGCAAAGCGAGAATGCCACAGTCTTCTTATCATAGTGCGGCGAATCGAAATGAACGGAATTGCATCAACAAAAGTCGCATGCCGGAACTGGTCTTCGGGATGTAACAGGGGCATGAGAGGGACCCTGCTTCGAAAAGATCAACCCTCGCCGTTGCCGTGGGACGGGGAGTTGACATACCGCTGGCTTGTTCGACGGGACAACCGAAGAAGTGCTTTGGACTCTCCAGCGTGACCGCTGCAAACCTAGGAGGTTGCAGTGGACGCTGGAACGAGCATCGATCGGTAGGCGGCGAGCATGCGTGCGCCAATGGTACCCCAGTCGCAGGTCTTGGAGACCAGCTCTCTGCCTCGCATTCCCATTTCCCGTAGAGCCCCGTCCGGCATTCCGGTTGCCGTTTTTAGCGCGCCAGCGATCCCGGCTGAGGTAGGAGGAACCCACCATCCACACCGGTGTCGGTGGAGGTCCTCCCAGGGGCATCCGGTCGTTGTGATGACAGGAACCCCGTGCGCCAGCGCCTCGGCCACCACGAGGCCGAAGTTTTCGGAGTAGGAGGGCAGGAGGAAGAGATCCGATTCCAGGTAGGCCGAAGTTTTCAGCGTATCCGAGACGGGCCCGGCGAACTCGATTTGGTCCTGGATTCCTGCAGTCTCAATTCTGGACCGAAGGGATGCGATGTAGGCGCCCTCACCGGGCCCGGCGATGGTGAGTCGCCACTGGGCCGGACGGCAGTCCTGCCATGCGTCAATGAGGAGTTCGATGCCCTTTTTCGGATGAATGCGCGACAAGAAGAGGGCGCGGCGGATTGCGCCGGGCCTAGCCATGCCTCGAGCCCGCAGGCTGCGTTCGGTGGGAAGCGTGGTGCCGTTGGGAATGGTGATGGTGGGGCTGTGGAGGCCCAGCCGTTGGAATCCCTGCGCCTCGGAATCGGCAGTCGCGTGAAGGAAGAGACAGCCTTTGAGATCGCGTCGTTGGTAGAGCAGCCACGCGAGGCGCTTCTTCCAACGACCTTGGGTCAGAGCCCACGGTTCGAGCATGCCTCTTGGACTCACTACCCTGGGGATCCCATGAAGGCGGGCGTATTGGGCTATACGGTGGTGGCAAGGTTGCCAGATTCCGTTATCGTGGATGAGGTCAAACGGATTTCGGCCGGCAGGGCATGACTCTAGAACGGGGAGCGTGGTGATGAACCGGAGGCCTTCCGTGGGAGACACACTGCCGTCGGCGGGGAGGAGCTGAACCTCCGCCGCGCCGGCTCGTTGGACCGACAAGGCCAACGCGGGAACTGATCGTGCCGGACCTCCATAGGCGGGATCCAGAGTGGGAATGGTGAAGAGAATTCGCACGTGGACTCGCAGCATCCGGGCCTAGCAACCTCACTGTAGGATCTGTCGCAGGGTTTGGACAAACCGCTCGTGGCCGAAGGCGTCGATCACTCCCTGGCGAAGGAATCCAGCGTCCCGCAACGAAGCGTTTGGGTGTCGTCCTGTCAGGAGTTGCTGCAGGGTCTCCTTGATCTCTTCATGGCTGTCAGGATTGACGAGGCATCCGAGACGCCCGTGCAGGACCGCCTCCGCGGATCCGTCCTGATTACCAGCGAGAACCGGCTTACCGCATGCAAGTGCCTCCAAAAACACAATTCCAAACCCCTCTCCCTTGCTCGGCATGGCAAAGACATCGCAGAGGTTGTACAGGTCACACAACTCACCGTCGGGGATAAATCCCAAAAGTTTAACTTGTTCGGACAGGCCCATTGCGGTGATTCGGGCCGACACGCGGGGAAAGTCTGCCCCTTTTCCTGCAATCAGGAATCGTAGGTTTGGAAACGAGGG
>CAITMP010000110.1 GCA_903893525.1 uncultured Acidobacteriia bacterium
CAGATCCAAGCAACCATGGCGAAGGATCGGATCACGAAAGCTGCAATGGCAGCACGAATGCAGACGAGTCGGCGTGCGTTGGACCGACTCCTGGACCCCACCAATACTGGGGTCACGCTACATACATTGCAGAAGGCGGCGACTGCGGTGGGACGGAAACTGAGGCTGGAACTGAGGTGAAGCCGACTGTTATGCCAGCAGTTCCTTCACCACCGAACCGTGGACGTCGGTTAGGCGGAAATCGCGGCCCTGGTAGCGATAGGTTAGCTTGGTGTGGTCGACGCCCAGGCAGTGCATCAGGGTGGCGTTCATGTCGTGGACGTGGACCGGATTTTCGGTGATGTTGTAGCTGTAGTCGTCGGTTTCGCCGTAGGAAACGCCGCCTTTGATGCCGCCACCGGCCATCCAGACGCTGAAGCAGCGGGGATGGTGGTCGCGGCCGTAGTTTTCGGGCGAGAGATTCCCCTGGCAGTAGACGGTCCTGCCGAATTCCCCGCCCCACACGACCAGGGTGTCGTCGAGCATGCCGCGTTGTTTCAGGTCCGTGATCAGGGCTGCGGAAGCCTGGTCGGTGTCCATGCACTGCGGTGGAAGCTGACGGGGCACGCCTTCGTGGTGGTCCCAGCCCATGTGGTAGAGCTGGATGAACCGGACGCCGCGCTCGGCCAGACGCCGGGCCAGGACGCAATTGGCCGCGTAGGTGCCGGGCTTGCGGGAATCGGGGCCGTAGAGGTCGAAGGTCGAGGCTGGCTCTTTCGAAAGGTCCGTCAATTCGGGGACGGACGTTTGCATACGGTACGCCATTTCGTACTGTCGGATGCGGGTGACAATTTCAGGGTCGCCGAACTGTTTTCGTTGATTTCGTTGAGCTGGCGGATGTCATCCAGCATGGACCTGCGACCGGTGGAGTCGATGCCGGGCGGGTTGGAGAGGTAGAGGACCGGGTCACCCTCGGAGCGGAACTTAACGCCCTGGTAGGCCGTGGGGAGAAAACCGCTGCCCCAGAGACAGTCATACAGAGGTTGATCGACCTTGCGACCTGTGCCCCAGACGACGGGGTCGGCGAAACCGGCCAGGGCGGTGGCCATGGAGAGGCCGGCAATCAGGGATGCGAGGCCGACGGCGATGAGGACGAGTGCGCCGCCGCGGATGGGCTGGAGAACGAGTCCGGCGATGGTGGCGGCGAAGAGTCCGAGGAGCCGCCAACCTTCAGGTTTGACGGTTTGGGGCCGCGGGAAAAGGAAAACCACGGCCAGATAGATCGCGAGTAGGGTTGCGTGGAGATGGCGCGCTTGCGGGGGGTCAAACTCATAGGGTACCGGGTGGGGGGGTGGCGCAGGGATACGAAACATTGCACCGCAGCGTCATTTTTGACACACTTGATGGTTGCTGGATAGGTCCAAGAAAATTCAGGCATTCTTCTATGCCACGCCAAACCGTAACGAGCCGGTTCGGGAATGGCTATTGGCGCTTTCACCGTCGGATCGCAAGGCCGTCGGCCGAGACATCCAAAAAGTGGAGTTCGGTTGGCCGTTGGGTATGCCGTACTGCCGCAGTTTGGGGGATGGTTTGTGGGAAGTACGAAGCAACCTGGATGACGGAAAAATTGCCCGTGTCATTTTCGGCATAGTGGATTCACGGATGGTCCTGCTGCACAGCTTCATCAAGAAAACGCAGCGGACACCCGAGCAGGACTTGGCTCTTGGCCGCAAATGTTGGAAGGAGATTGCATTGAATGGAAGGTGAGTTGAAGGGAAGTGTGGGTTCGTCGTTCGACGCTTTTCTGTGGGAACAGGGGATCCTTGAGGAATGCGAGGAGCAGGCGATCAAGCAGATCCTCGCCGACCAGATCCAAGCAACCATGGCGAAGGATCGGATCACGAAAGCTGCAATGGCAGCACGAATGCAGACGAGTCGGCGTGCGTTGGACCGACTCCTGGACCCCACCAATACTGGGGTCACGCTACATACATTGCAGAAGGCGGCG
>CAITMP010000111.1 GCA_903893525.1 uncultured Acidobacteriia bacterium
CGATAAGGGGTTCGAGGATTCCATTTATGGATAGACGCAGATTCTTCCAATCCACCATCCAGACCACAGGCGCGGCGCTTGGCGCGCAAGCGCTGGCCCCGACTGCGGCCCAAGCCCAGAATCCGGCAGCTTTGGCGGCCAGCTACGCACCGCCGCAGCCGGCTGCGGCCCCTGCCCGGAAGCCGACCGGAACGAAAGCGACAATGGTCGCCGGCACACAGCACTCGCACCAGGATGAAGTCCTGTCCGTGATGTCCTCGTTCGGCATCAACCACATATGCAGCACCGATCTCGGCACGCAGCTGGACGCGAGTTGGTCTGTCGACAGCCTCTCCAAACTGCGTGAAAGGGTCGAAAAACATGGCATCGCCCTCGACATGGTGCCGATCCCGCTGCCCTCGGCGGTGATCGCCAAGGCCCCGATGTCCGCCATCATGATGGGCAAGGACCCGGAGCGCGACAAGCAGATCGAGATGTGCCAGCAGATGATCCGGAACTGCGCCAAAGCGGGCATCCCGGCTATCAAGTACAACATGAGCATCCTTGGGGTGGTCCGTATCGGCCGGACACCGGGACGGGGCGAGAGCACATATTCGACCTGGAACTACGAGAAGGCCACCGACAAGGACCAAATGACCGAGGCTGGTCCGGTTTCCGCCGACGCCTATTGGGAGCGCATTGAATATTTCCTGAGCCGCGTGGTGCCGGTGGCGACCGAGGAAAAGGTCCGCATGGCCTGCCACCCGCATGACCCAGGGATGCCGGAGCCGCAGGGTTACCGTGGCGTCCACACCGTCCTGGGAAGCCCGGCGGGCCTGAAGAAGTTCGTTTCGATGCACGAAAGCCCCTACCACGGCCTGAATTTCTGCCAAGGAACGGTTTCGGAGATGCTGAAGGATCCCAACAAGGAGATCCACGACGTGATCCGCTACTTCGGCTCGCGCAAGAAGATTTTCAACGTCCACTTCCGCAACATCCGCGGCGGCTTCGGCGACTTCCAGGAAACACTTCCGGACGCTGGCAGCGTGAACATGATCGAGGCGATCAAGACGTACCAGTCAGTCGGATATCCGTTCATGCTGATGCCCGACCACGTGCCCCAGATTCCGGGCGACAAGGGCGGTGCCTTGGCGTTCGCGTTTTCATTCGGCTATATCCAAGCGCTAATCCAGATGCTAGGGTAGCGCAGGTTCCGCCAATTCGTCTCCGGCCCGCTTTGCCCTGATCGCCAGAACGCCTCCGAACAGCGCCAAGCCCAGCGAAATCCACTGTTCCAAGGTGAACGGGCCACCGAGCGGGTTTGAGGAATCGTGCATCCGGAGGAATTCAACTCCGAAACGCAGGATGCCGTATAGGAACAGATAGAGGCCGATTGCCGAGCCGTCCCCGTGCTTCCGGTTCAGCCACCTGAGCAGGAATAGGCAGATCAGGCCTTCGCCGAAGGCCTCATAGAGTTGCGTTGGGTGGAGCGGAATTCCGAGCGGCACTCCCGTCGTAGCTGCCTGATTGTGGAACGTCACAGCCCAGGGCAGGTGGGTGGGCCGACCCCAGCAGCATCCAGCGGCAAAGCACCCGAGCCGGCCAATTCCGTGGCCGATGGCGACACCGGGCGCGAAAATGTCGCAGGTTGCCAAAACCGGCAGCTTCTGTTGGCGGATATAGAAAAACGCGAACACCAGCGCCAGGATGAAGCCGCCGAAAAAGATACCGGCACTCTGGAGTGTCGCCATGGTGAAGATTTCGCCAGGGTGGTCGCGGTATTCCGGGTCCAGCGCGATCATCATGATCTTCGCGCCCAGCATCCCCACCAAGGCGCAATAAACGCCCAGATTGACGATACGCTCGGAATCCAACCCGCGCTTGAGAGCTAGTTTGGACGTGAGCCAGAGCGCCACGAGGAATGCAGCCGCCACCAAGACGCCGTACGAGGGTAGCGAGAAGCTGCCGATTTCCAATAGTTTCGGAAACATCTGTTAGACTCCCGCCTCCTTGGCGGCTGCTGGCGGATGGGCTTTTCCGGTCAGGAGGATGCTCAGAATCATCAGGCACGCCCCAACGCAGATTGCCGAATCGGCCAAATTGAACACATACCAATGATACGGGCCCACATGGAAGTCGAGGAAGTCTGTAACCATGCCGAAACGGACCCGGTCGAAGACATTGCCCAGCGCACCGCCGGAAATCAGGGAGAGTGAGAACCCGGTAATACGGTCCTGTCCTTCAATCTTCCACAGCATGGCAGCCAGAACGCCCAAAACGGCCAGCGAAACCCCAACCAGAAGGAACGTTCGCGTCTGGCTGGCACCCTCGGCGAAGATTCCAAAGGCAACACCCGGATTCTCAGACCGGACGATATTCAAATAGCCCGGTAGGACGACCCGCGTGTCGTAAAGCCCGAGATGGGTCTCGACCTGCCATTTCGTCCAGCGGTCGAGCGCGAAGATCCCCAGAACCAGGAACAGCGCTTGGAGCCGGCGTGGGGACCACATCGTTAGGCCTTCGATTCCTGCTGGCGAGAGGCAACGACTTCGCGCACGGCCACGGCGCAGGGGCCGCAAACCGTCGGATAGTCCTCGGCCTGGCCGATGTCGGATGTGTACTTCCAGCAGCGCTCACACTTGGTACCGGACGCGCGGCCGATTTGAGCGGCCAGTTCGGGCCCTTCCACCACTTCCACCTGGGAAACGATGAAGAGGCCGGGCAGATCGGCCTCATACTCCTTCAAGATCGGGTACAGATCCGGTCCTGCAGCCAGTTGGACGGACGCTTCGAGGGGTGCGCCGATCACCTTCTCCTGACGGGCGGCTTCGAGGCTCTTCAGAACTACGTCGCGGAGACCAACCAGTTTGTCCCAATTGGCGGCTCGGGCGCGGCTTTCGGCGTGGATGCCCGCCGTGAGATCCGCAGGTTCCGGGAAATAAGCAGTGTGGACGCTACCCTCTTCTCCCAAGTGCGGCCAGATTTCCTCCATAGTGAAGCTGAGGATGGGCGCAAACAGTCGGGCGAGGGCGCTTGCGAGGCGCAGAAGCGCGGTTTGGGCACTGCGGCGGGCGTGCGAGGTCGGGGCCGCCGTGTAGAGGCGGTCCTTGAGCACGTCGAAGTAGATGGAGCTCAGATCGACGGTGGCGAAATCATAGACAGCTCGATAAACCTTGTGGAAGCCTAGTTCCGCGTAGTAGAGGCGGCATTTGGCCACCAATTCCTCGGCGCGGATGAGAATCCATTGGTCGATTTCGAGCAGTTCCCCGCCCGGCACGGCATCTGTGGCGGGTTTGAAGTCGCCGATGTTGCCGAGTACGTAGCGGAATGTGTTGCGGATCTTGCGGTAGGCCTCGGAGAGCCGGACCAGAATCGTCGGGGAGATGCGGACGTCCTCGACAAAATCCACCGACGCGGTCCACAGGCGGATCAATTCCGCGCCGTATTCCTTGATGATTTCCTCGGGGGCGACACCGTTGCCGATGGATTTCGACAAGGGGCGGCCGTCGGCGTCCAACGTCCAGCCGTGGGTGGCGGTTTCGCGGTAGGGTGCCGAGCCCTTCAGGCCCACGCCGATCAACAGCGAACTTTGGAACCATCCACGGTACTGGTCGCCGCCTTCCAAGTACATGTTGGCGGGCCAGGAGAGGCCGTACGTATCGTTGAGAGTGGCGAGGTGGCTGGAACCGGAGTCGAACCAGACGTCCAGGATGTCGTTTTCCTTGGCGAACGCCGTCGAGCCGCACTTGGTGCAGGCGGTCCCGGCGGGCACCAGCTCGGCTGCGGTCTTCTCGAACCAGAGGTCGGCGGAATGCTCGGCGAACTGGGCGACGACGGAATCGAGGATCGGCTTGTCGGTGAGCGGGTGGCGGCATGCATCGCAGTAGAAGACCACAATGGGTACGCCCCAGACGCGCTGGCGGGAAATGCACCAGTCGGGACGGCTGGAAACCATGTTGGAGATGCGGTCGTCGCCCCAAGCCGGGGTCCACTTGACGGCCTTGATGGCCTCGAGGGCGCGCTTGCGCAAATCGTTGTTGTCCATCCCGATGAACCACTGTTCGGTGGCGCGGAAGATGGTGGGGTTGTGGCAACGCCAGCAGTGCGGGTAGGAGTGGGCGATTTCCTCGAAACCTGCCAGCGCGCCGTGCGCCTTGAGGATTTCGACGACCATCGGGTTGCCTTCCCAGACGGTTTTGCCGAGGAGTTCGCCGGGAACCTCGCCGGGTGCGGTGTCGGGTTGGAAAAAGCGGCCGGCGGCATCGACGGGGCAATAGACCGGAAGGCCGTACTGCTGGCCGGAAACGTAGTCCTCCTGACCGTGGCCGGGGGCTGTGTGGACAGCGCCGGTGCCCTGTTCGAGCGTGACGTGGTCGCCCAGGAGGCCGATGGAGTCGCGATCCATGAACGGATGGCGGAAGACGGTGCCTTCGAGTTGCTGTCCGCGGAAGCGGGCGAGCACCTTGCCAGCCGGCCAATTGCACTTTTGGGCAGTGACTTCGAGGAGGTCGGCGGCGACGATGAAAACCCTGGCTCCTGCATCCATGTCCCCCACTTCCACCGCGACGTATTCGTACTTGGGGTTGTAGGCGATGGCGAGGTTGGCCGGGATGGTCCACGGGGTGGTGGTCCAGATCAGGCCGTAGACATCCTTGCCGAGCAACTCGGGCGCGATGGCGACAGCGTCCGACTTGAGCTTGAAGCAGACCCAGATGGACGGGCTCTTGTGGTCCTCATATTCGACCTCGGCCTCGGCGAGCGCGGTGCGGCAGTGGATGCACCAGTTGACGGGCTTGAGGCCCTTGTAGGCGTACCCCTTGTCGAGGAAATCGACGAACGCGCCCGCGATGACCGACTGGTACTTCGGGCTCATCGTCAGATAGGGGGTTTCCCATGCGCCGAGCACACCGAGCCGCTTGAAGTCCTTGCGCTGGAGGTCGATCCACTTTTCGGCGTATTTGCGGCAGGCGCGGCGGATCTGGGCCGTGGTCATCTGGGCCTTTTTGGGGCCGAGTTCCTGGTCGACCTTGTGTTCGATCGGGAGGCCATGGCAGTCCCAGCCGGGGACATACGGGGAGTCGTAACCCTCCATGGTCTTGGACTTTACGATGAAGTCCTTAATAATTTTGTTGAAGGCGGTGCCGAGGTGGATGCGGCCGTTGGCGTAGGGCGGGCCGTCGTGGAGGATGTACACCGGCTTGCCAGCGCGGGACTTGCGGATTTGGCCGTAGAGGTCTTCCTTTTCCCAGCGGGCGAGCATTACTGGCTCGGCCTGGGGCAGGTTGGCCTTCATGGAGAAATCCGTTTTGGGCAGGCTGACGGTCTTCTTCAGATCCGTTGTGGGGGAGCTCATTTCGGGGATGTCCTTCATTATACAAGGGATGGAGAAAGGGCGGCACGGGACGGGCTTGGCCGTGTCGGGTTCTTCCGGAAATAAACACGCGCGGTGACGGGAGGGTGGTAGTGGTTGC
>CAITMP010000112.1 GCA_903893525.1 uncultured Acidobacteriia bacterium
GAACTGGGCCACAGGCATCAACTACCAAGTGTCTGTGCAAACCCCGCAGCGCCGCATGAATTCGCTGGACAGGCTGATGCGGTCGCCAATCGCGCCCATCGGAACTTTCAGCACCCGTTCGGGAGATGCGCCGCAGGCGAGCAACTCCGCGACAGGTGCCAGCCCCAACCAAGCCACGGCGGCCTACGGCAACACGGGTGCCGCCAATGTCGGGACGGCACAGTATCTGGCGAATCTTGCGGTCACAAAGCGCGGCGTCTCGCCACAGATCATCAACCACTACAACGTCCAACCCGTGTTCGACGTTTATGCCAACATTGAGCGCCAGGACTTGGGCAGCGTGGGTGCCGCGGTCCAGAAAATTGTGGACGAGGAAACACCGAAACTGGCAAGGGGGGTCACGATGGAATTGCGCGGCCAGGTGTCCACAATGGAGAACTCATTCTACCGGCTGGGCTTGGGTCTGATTTTCGCCATCGCGCTCGTGTACTTCCTGATGGCTTTGAATTTCCAGTCGTGGCTGGATCCGTTCATCATCCTGATGGCGCTGCCGGGCGCGCTAGCCGGAATTGTTTGGATACTTTTCGTCACCCAGACGACCTTCAGCGTGCCGTCCCTGATGGGCTCCATCATGTGTATCGGCGTGGCCACGGCCAATAGTATCCTCATGGTGGTTTTTGCCAACGACCAGCGCTTGGAGGGGATGAACCAACGCCAAGCGGCCCTCGCGGCGGGCAATACGCGCATCCGCCCGGTCCTGATGACAGCCTCCGCCATGATGATCGGCATGTTGCCTATGGCGCTCGGCTTCGGCGAAGGTGGTGAGCAGAATGCACCTCTCGGCCGCGCAGTGATCGGCGGACTGGCGTTCGCCACATTCACCACCCTTTTTGCAGTCCCGGTAACCTACAGCCTTCTCCGTAAGAAGCCTCCGGTGGACTTTGATGCAAAGCTCATCGAAGAGGAAAACGAGGACGTGAGCGTGTACTTGACGGAAGGCCAGGAAGCGTAGATGCAAAACGTGGAACAACGGGAAAACGGCTTGCTGGCCGAGATCGAACAGCTACGCCGTAAGGTGGCGGAGCAGGAGAAGCTGTTGTCCGCCGCACCTGCGGCCGGGCACGGACCGGCACACCAGCCAAAACGCAAGGCGTCGACCGGGGTCGTGATCATGCTGGCCGCCGTGGCTGCGGCAGTTTTTGTCGGATTGTTTTTCCTCGGGTACTTGCCACAGGCAAAACGCCAAGCCGATTTGGTGAAATCGGCAAAAGAGGAAGGCACCTCGGATCTCACAGTCACCGTTGGAAAAGTTGTAAAGGCCCCCGGAACCAACAATCTGGTGCTGCCCGGCAACATCCAGGCCGTGACGGAAGCACCGATCCTGGCCCGCGCGACAGGCTATCTCAAGAAACGCTACGTCGATATCGGCGACCACGTGAAGGAAGGCCAGCTGGTGGCCGAGATCGAGGCCCCGGAACTTACACAGCAACTCCAACAGGCAAAGGCCACCGTGGAACAGGCCAACGCACTGCTCGAACAGGCCAGTGCCGCGCTGCAGCAGGGGCGGGCCAACGCCCAGCTCGCCGGTACAACCGCCGAACGCTACGCCGCCCTGGTGAAACGCGGAGCTGTTGCCAAGCAGGATAACGACAACTTCCAAGCTCAGTGGGAAGCCCAAAAAGCCAACGTGATGGCCTTGGAGAAGGCGGTTCTGGCCGCAAAAAGCAATATCAATGCCGCCAGCGCCAATGTATCCCGGCTCAACGAAATCGACAGCCACCGCAGGGTTTTGGCCCCCTTCGCTGGAGTGGTTACGCTGCGCAACGTGGATTCCGGCGCTCTGGTGAACGAAGGCAGCACACTGTTGTTCCGCATTGCCCAGACCAACCGGGTTCGCACCTATATCAATGTTCCCCAGTCGGAGGCGTCAAACATGAAAGTCGGGGTGAAGGCAACGCTGACCATCCCGAACATGCCCTCGAAGAAGTTCGAAGGCACCGTGACCCATACCTCGGACGCGCTGGATCCTGCGAGTCGCACAATGCTGGCGGAAATCCAACTCGACAACCAGGCGGGCCTTCTTTTGCCCGGCATGTATGCGCAAGTCGCTTTCAAGATGACGCGCAAGGAGCCGCCGCTGTTGATCCGCGCCGATACCCTGGTGATCCGGGCCGACGGGCCGCAAGTTGCCAAGGTCATGCCGGACAAGACGATCCACTACGAGAAGATTACCTTGGGCCGCGATTTCGGCGAAACCATGGAAGTGATCACCAGCAATCTGGCCGAAGGCGACGAGCTGGTTGCCAACCCCGGCGACGGTGTCCAGGAGAAGACCAAGGTCAAGCCAGTGGAAATCAAGGGCGAGGCTCCGGGCGGTCGGGGTCGCGGATGAGCCTCCGCACGGAGCCCGCGCCGAGACCCGCACGAATTCGTCTTCCAGGGCGGTACGTTTCCATGGAGCCGCTCGACCCGGACACCCACGGGGACGGAATCTGGAAGGCATCCGGCGGCGAGGCGAACGCGCATCTTTGGCAGTGGATGCCCGATGGGCCGTTTCCCGACCGGGAAGGTTTCGACACCAGCCTCGCGAACAAGAAGGCGTCGGAGGACCCCTTGTTTTTCGCAATCGTGGATACTGTGACAGGCGAGGCTTTGGGAATGGCCTCGTTTCTCCGCATCGACCCCCGCCACCGTGTGATCGAAGTTGGGTCCATCATGTACGGGCCAGCACTGCAGCGATCGCGCCAGGGAACCGAGGCCATGTTCCTGATGATGCGGTACGCGTTCGATGAACTCGGCTACCGCCGGTACGAATGGAAGTGCAATGCACTCAACGAGCCGTCCCGCCGAGCCGCATTGCGCTACGGGTTCCAGTTCGAGGGCATCTTCCGGCAGCACATGATCATCAAGGGACAGAACCGCGACACGGCGTGGTTTTCGATCTTGGACTCGGAATGGCCGACCCTCAAAGCTGGATTTGAGCGCTGGCTGGATCCAACCAATTTCGACGCCACCGGCAACCAGCTAACGCCTCTGCGAAAATCGTAATTCATGGGCCAAGGCCGATTCATCACGTTCGAAGGCATTGACGGCTGCGGGAAAACCACGCAACTGCGCATTCTTGCAGCGGCATTGCGGACTGCGGGCCGCGACGTGGTGGAGACGGTGGAGCCCGGTGGCACCGAAACCGGGCGGCAGATCCGCAAAATCCTGCTGGACCCCGCCAACACCTCGATCCACCCTCGGACAGAATTGCTGCTCTACTTCGCCAGCCGAGCACAGAATGTGGAGGAGATCATCCGGCCCGCCATCCATGCGGGGAAGCTGGTCCTGTGCGACCGTTTCACGGACTCCACGCTGGCATACCAAGGCGCGGGCCGGGGTCTGGATTCCAAGACCGTGCACGATCTGGACAGGGTTGCGTGCCAAGGATTGAAGCCCGACCGGACGGTGCTCATCGACATCGACATCGAAACCAGCATGGCCCGTGCCAAGAAGCGGAACCAGCGTACCGGGCCGGACGAATCGCGCATCGACGCGGAGGGCGAGGCCTTCCACACCAGCGTCCGGCAGCGGTATCTGGAACTGGTGGCTGCGGAGCCGGACAGATTTGTTGTCATTGACGGGCGTGCACCGGTGGAAACCGTCGCCGCCAGGATCCGGGAGGCGCTGGCAGGCGATGTTTAACGATTTCTGGGGCAACCGCCACGTCCAGACCGCCTTGGCAGGCATGATCCAGCGGGACCGGATTCCGCAGACGATGCTGTTTGCGGGCATTGAGGGCCTGGGCAAGGCGACCTTGGCACGAAGGTTCGCCGCGCGTCTACTGGGCGACGGGGACCGCATTGAGCGCGACGACCTGAGCCTTCCCGACAATGCCGGGGCCATCGCGGCTCGCGAGAAACTACCCGCGGACAAGCGCAACGAGGACCCGCTCGTCTTCGCCTCCCATTCCGACTTCCTCACCTTCCCACCCGACGGCCCGCTGCGCCAAATCGGCATCCCCCAAATGCGGCTATTCAAGGAGCGGGCCCAGTTCAAACCGTTGAAGGGCACCCGGCGCGTCTTTTTGATCGACCAAGCCGACCGCGCCGGCGAGCACGCGGCCAACTCCCTGCTGAAAACGCTGGAGGAGCCACCGGACCACTTGGTCATCATCCTGACGGCGTCCAACGTGTACGATCTTCTGCCCACAATCCGCTCCCGCTCCGTCGTACTGAATTTTTCGCCGCTGAACGACGAGGATATGCGCTCGTTTGCCGCTGCCAAAAAGCTGGACAATCCCGAACGCCGGATCGCACTGTCCGGCGGCAGCCCGGGCGTGGCGGCGTCACTCGATATCGAATTGTTCCAGAAGCGCCGGGCGGCAATGCTGGCTCTGATCCGCACCGGGGCTGGCGCTGCGACATTTGGAACCTGGCTTCCAGTTTCAGAAGGCATGGGCCGCAGCAAGAGCGAGAAACTGGAGCTGTACCTGATGCTGCTCTACGACCTGCTGCGGGATATCACGGTCCTGCACGAGGGCGGCAAGACCATCCGGAACTTCGACCTCCGCCCGGACTTGACCGACTTGGCATCCAAGGTATCGCGGCCATGGATTCTGAACGCGGTGAAGGGTGTGGACGAAATCGCGGCACTTCTGCGAAGGAACATCCAGAAAAATATCGCTCTGGATGGGCTTCTGATGAGGATGCGCACAGCGATCCCAAGTCCAGGCTAGGATGGGGGTGTGAGCCTCCGTTCCGTTGCACTCCTGTCGATCCTTTTGTGTAGTCTCGGAAGCATTGGAGAGGCACAGACCCTGACCAACGCCTCCCTTTCGGGCAGGTATTACATCCGGCACGTCCAATTCACCACCGACGCCAACAACGTTGTCACGGATGCCCGCAGCGCCATCGGGCTGATGACCTTCAGCAGCACGGGGACCTACACATTCACCGGACAGCAGATTGTCCCGAACGGCGTGGCGTCCGCCGTGACCGTCAATGGGACCTATTTGGTGGGTGCGGCTGGCATTGTCAGCCTGACGAATCCGCAAAAATCGGCGCTCACCATCAATGCCCGGCTGGGCACGGAGGCCCTGATTGGGTCTTCAACAGAAACTACGGACAACACCTTCGACCTGTTCGTGGCCATTCCCGCACCCACCAGCTTGGCAATCGGCGTGTCGTCGCTGAAGGGGACGTATTTCGGCTCCGACTTCGAGATGCCCGGGCTACTTGCGGGGCAGGTTCGGGTTTCCACCTCGGTTTTATCGTTAGACGGATTGGGTGGCATCCCATCCGCCGCGATCAAGGGGCATGCAGCGAGCATCGCGGGTGGGGCAACCCAGATCCAAGCCGTGACCGGCGCGACTTACGCAATGACGGGCGACGGATCGGGAAGCATCACATTCCCCATTCCAAGCGGCGTGCAAGCGTCGAGCGCCCTGCTGGGTTCGGCGCAGCGCATCCTTTATATATCAAATTCCGGCAACGTGGTCCTGGGCGGAACTCCGGGTGGTTTTGACATTTTCATCGCAGTGAAGGCGTTGTCGACGGCGGCCTCGAATGCGACATTCACGGGCCGGTCATGGTTCGCGGGTTTGAGGATGGATTCGGCCGCCCCGAGCGCCTCGTATGCGGGTTCCGGCAGCGCAGTATCCGTCGACAGCACTCTCATTTCGTCGCGCCGCTACCACCAGGGTGGAGGTCCGGCATTCAATCTGACGGCATCTTCGCCCTATACGGTTGCGGCAGACGGAACCGGCTCAATTGGCGCGCTCGGGATGGCATTGGGGTCCAAGGGCGTGCTTGCCGGTGCCAGCGTTTTGTCGCAACTTGATCCCACTGGCTACGAGATTCAGGTCGCCGTTCCAATTCCAACCGTGAGCGGAACAGGTGTATTCCTCGACCCCGGCGGCGTGGTGAATGCCGCAAGTGGCGCGCCAGTCGGCGATGCTATCTCCCCGGGCGAGTTCATCGCCCTCTACGGGTCCGGTCTGGCCGCACAGACCTC
>CAITMP010000113.1 GCA_903893525.1 uncultured Acidobacteriia bacterium
CTTGGTCGGCACAAGGATGCGGTCACTACATTCAACCGCGTCCTCGGCGTCCGTCCCGGCTACGCACCGGCGATTGAGGGTGCGGGCGAATCCCTGCTAAAACTGGGGGACCGCGCGGGAGCGAAATCCGCGTTCGAGCGTGCTGTGTCGGTGGACCCGCAGTACGCCGATGCATGGAACCAGCTCGGTATCCTGGCCGGGGAAGCCAACGACCTCCGCGCGGCCCGGCGGCATTTCGAAAAGGCGATCGCTGCGCGGCGGGACCATACCGGGGCGATCAACAACCTGGGGGTCTTGTTCGCGAAGCTCGGCCAGGCGAACGATTCGATTGCGGCGTTCCGATACGGGATCTCGGTGGACCCCGACGACGAACAACTGTACATGAACTTGGCTCGAATCTACGTGACAACGGGGCAGCGGGACCAGGCGAGCGCCGTGCTGCGGCAATTGATGGAGCGGAAGCCGGGGAATGCGGTAACTGCCAGGGCGCTACGGGAGCTGGAGGGGCGGTGAGGTGGGTGGGGGCTAATGCGCAAGTGAGTCACAGCGGAACGCCCCATTGGGTGAGGAAATAGCGGACCATCCCCGCGTAGGCCTGCTCTGGCGCGGCCATCGCGCGCATCTGTTGTTCGGCAAGTTGGCGTTTGGCCAATGGAACAGCCGGATCTTCACGGAATTGCCGGAAGACCGCGACAATCTGGTAAACCTCGAAGCGCCGTCGGACTAGCTCCTCGCGATTGAGACCGTAGTACGTCTCAACGCTCTGGAACCGGAAGGCTGTAGCAGCCTTGTCGGGCCCGACGGCTGGCACGGCATGGACTTCGTGCAGTTCCTCGTCGGCTTCCCAAGCAAGGTAGTGGTCAGGATCGTCAAAGTACGGATTCACCAGCCCGGGCCGTTCGGCAGCGACTGCAGCGGCGAATAGGGCTGCGCTGGCCGGGGAGGCGGGGTCGGGATGGAGGGCAGCAGCGGGCGTGGTGTGCGGCGGGTCTGTGATTCGGCTGTCCGCCACGGGAAACCAGTCGCTCTTGTATGACTGGTTGCAGATTTGGCAGGCGTAGAGGTAGTTGTCGAAACAATAGGCCAACCACCAGTAAATGCTCTTGGGACGGAAATGCTCCACATCGGAGTGCGTGACGGCTCCCGCCGGGGAATCGCAGTAGGCGCACTTGCCAAACGACTCGGCCTTCAGCCGGGGCTTGGCCTTTTTCCAATGGTCCCGGCCTTTCCAATAAGCCGCGTTGAGGGCTATGCCGGCGGCCTTGGCGTCAAGCAGCGACTGGTTCTTCCTGATCAACTCCTGGTCCCGGAACGCTGCCGGAATCTTGGAACGGTCTCGCGTCAGCCGGATCATTTTTTCCGCCTTGCGGTCTTCTGCACGGAGCCTTTCTTCAACTTCGGCGGATCGACTGCCAGTGCCCGCAGAGCTTTGCCGACGGACGGCGGAATCAGGGGAGCACCGGTCCAGGAAGGGACGTCGGACAGTTCGTCGCGCAGTGCCGAGAGCTTATCGGATTCCTCAGGATTGCGGTTGGCCTTGGCTCGCAGTTCCCGGAACTGGGTTTTCTTGCGCGACACATCCAGTGAATCCATGGTCCCGAGTCCAAACATGGGATCCAGCAGCAATTGGTGCAGCAGGAGTTTACGGGGTTCACCGGGATAGGCGCGCAATACGGGCGGCCCGTCCACCGAGGGCCTCGCGAGGCAATGCAGCTCATTGATGCCGCACTGGTGGGCGGTGAGCGCCGAATGAGTTGTGGCTATGATCTGGAAATTGGGCAGCTGGAGGGACAGATAGTCGCGCAGTTGCCGTTGCCAGACGGGGTGCAGATGGAGGTCGATCTCGTCCACCAGGAGCACCCCGCGGGCGTGCATCGGCTCGTCGTAGTTCTGGAAGACGGTGATGAGGGTATTGACGAGGTCGCCGCACCATGCTGCAACGTTCTGGTAACCATCGCTGAGACGGTCCAGCGGAATGACGCCGTCAGCGGTGTCAAACAGAACGCGGCTCTGGGTCTTGTCGATTTCGCGGAAAGACACCCCGGGCAGCAGCTGGTCGAAGACCTGGCGCAGCAGATTGAGGACGGAATCACCCTTGGCGTAGTGCAACTGGGCCGCCCAGGCGTCGACGGATTGAAGCGTGGCGTCGGGCGAGAAAAGGGTGGCGATGCTCTGGGACCGGGGGTTGGAAAACCACTTCCCCTGCGAGAAGCTGGCACCGGACTGGAAGCGGCGGGAGACTCCGTAGCCGGCGGTGAAATAATTCCGGTTCGAGTGTTTGAGTGCCGAATCGAGTTTCGCCAACGAATCCCGGTTCAGCATCAAAATAGAAGAGACCGAGGAGTCGCGTCCTATGGTGAGAGAAATTTCGCGTGTTTCGCCCTCGGTAGTTTCGATCACGCCGGAGAGCCTGCACTCCGAGTGGCCGTTCCGGACCCAATCTTCGGGGTTGCGAAGGAGTTCCGGCAGCGCGTCGCTACCCGCCGTAAGCAGGGCGATGGAACGAAGAATCGTGCTCTTTCCGCATCCGTTCTGCCCGAGGATAAGAGTCCATTTGCGTGTTTCCGGGTAGTCGCCAAAATTCAGTTCGAGATGTTCGATGGAACGGACGTGCTCGAGGGTAATCGAACGTAGGAACATGCGCTTGCTCCCATAATACTTGGACCCATGACCCGCGAGGCGCTAGCGCTGCGCATGCTCATGCAGGGTCAAAGATCCCCCAACCCCCGAACCCCTGTCATAAACTGCCACGCGGATTTTATCTATCCCCGCCGTGGCAATCTCCTGGTCGAACGGAATCCCATCCCTCACCACGGCGACCGCCTGCTCCTCCCCCCACTCGGGCTCGATCCGCAGCACAGGCGAAAGCACTACCCGGCCGTCGGACATCGTAATCGACAGCACCAGCCGCAGTTGCGCCGACCGGCGGGCACCCTGCCTCGCTAGCGCAATATCGGCAGTGCCGATGCGCACCGAAAGCCGCGGCTTGGGACCAGCGACGATTTCCCCCCGTAGGCAGATGCCGGCGCGGTCCGAAGGATCCGCCAACATCGCCCGCAGCGCTTCTGTAACCTCAGCCTCTCCTGCGTCCGGAAAGGCGTAGTATCCCGCCTTCGTCCGGACACGGACGCCCTTGCGTGCGCTCGCCACACGCAGCTTGTGGAATCCACCATCCCAGTTGTCGTCGGGCGGCAGGAACGCCAATTGGTAGCTGCCGCGGGCATCCGAAATCGCTTGGCGTAAGGTCGGCGCGATATCGCGGTCACCCGGAGGTACACCACCCGTCAGTTGGGCCACGACTTCCAGCGAGTCCTCCTCGCCGGTGGCCCCAAGCCGCACCGGGTAGACGGAAGTGGCGGCCCGGTCGAAAGTGTGCGCCAAGTGCAGCAACTGGGGCGTGAAATCGAGAGTGGCACCCGTCGAAGTGACCTGCGGGGCGATCGAGAGAGGCATGCCAGCGGAAAACCACACCAACCCCTTGCGCCCGGGAAAGACTGCCATTTGGTTGGCAAGACTCTCCAGCGCGTTGAGAGTCCACTGGATCCGCATACTCATATCGAGCGAGGCCGTGCGAATCCTGGCGGAATCACGCATGCCCTTTTCGAGCATGGCTGCACCCTGGGCCGTCCAAGCGTCGTCGCCATCAGTTTCAGACTTGCCCGGCACCGTGCCGGGAAGGCCACGGATGGGCACGAGACGCCCTTCCGACGAGAGAATGAACGCGAAAACCTGCCCGTTCCCGGGCACCTTCGAAAGTTCGCGCAGCGCGTGGTTCGCGTTCGCCGTACGCTCGCTGACCGCTGCGTTGAGCTGGTCGAGCAGCAGGACGGTGACGGGTCGGGTTGAGTTGGTGGTGCGGTTGGTAGATTGGCCCGGCGCAACCGCAAGGGCGAGTGGTTCCGGGACCGGTCGGACGAAGGATAGGCTGCGCGGCTTTCCAGCGTCGGTGATCTGGAAATCGGCCTCGGTTAGGCCCGATGCCGGAGCGCCTTTCGAGTCGGTTGCCGCAACAGTCAGGCTTACCACCCGGGGGAGACCCTTAGGGACACCCGGGGGCACGCCCTGGGCTGCGACCAGAACAGGCAGAACCAACGCGGCGGGAAGTCGGAGGGAGGGGCGCATTGTAGGCAATTGTATCGGGCGTGGGGCACCGCGGCAATGCGTTTCCTGCGATAGACTGGACCCAATGCCCCATGGCTTTCGAAGATTGGTAATCGGGTCCACAATGCTGCTGGCGGCAGGGTTGCTCCTCGCCACGCCTTTGGACGAAATCGCCCTGACCGGCCGCGCCGTGGAACTCGGCGTCAGTCCTTCCGACCGCCTCAATCCGCCCACCGAACTCGCCCCCGGCGCGCCACCGCTCCTCAGCTTCCGCTATTTCGACGCGAGCGACCGAGGTCGTTTCGGCAACTTGGGACTCATGACAGACGATGCCGGCCACTAGCCTATTCCTGATCGCCATCCTGGCCCAAACGGATGCCGGCACCCTGATAAGCCGCGCCGCAGCCGGGGAATGTGACGCCGTCGATGCACCCCTGCAGCTGCAGCTCTCCAACCGCGACCGGCAATCAGCACGCCTCGCAGGACTGGCGTTGGCCCAATGCCGAATCGGAGCGAAGCATTTCGACACCGCCGGTCCAGTGGTCGCGCAGATGGAAAAGGAATTCCCCGCAGACCCCGACGTCCTCTACGTCGCCGCCAACTACCACCAAAAGGCGTGGAACGACGCCATTTACCGGATGTACCAGAAGGCTCCGGCGTCCTACCGTGTGGACCAGCTCTCCGCCGAAGTCTTTGAAACGCAGGGAAAACTCGACGAGGCCATCGTGGAATACCGCAAGGCCATCGCCAAGAACCCGAAGGCCATCAACCTCCACTACCGCCTCGCGCGCGTACTGCTGCAGCAATCGCACGAGCCCGCCGCGCTCGAAGCCGCCCGCAAGGAATTCGTTGCCGAACTGGATTTGAACCCGTCGGATGCCGTCGCCGAATACCAAGTGGCTCAAATTCTGCTAGCCCAGGGCAAGAAGGCCGACGCCGCCGCACACCACGAAAAGGCCGCCCAGCTCCGCGCCGACTTCCCGGAAGCGCTGATTGCCGTGGCCAAGCTGAGGTCCGATGCCAAGCGCTATTCCGACGCCATCAGCTTGCTGGAGCGGGCAGTCCAAGTCCAGCCCCGGAGCGAAATCGCCCACTACAACCTGATGCTGGCCTACCGGAATGCGGGCCGAGCAGCCGACGCGCAGCGGGAAAAGGCGGAACTCGACAAAATCCAGAAGCCGCCCGACGGCGAATTCACAGACTTCTTGAAGCGGTTGGGCAACAAGTGATTCCCCTGCTGGCCCTGTTGCTGGTGCAAAACCCGGTTTTCAGGGACATTGCCCCCGCGGCCGGACTCACCCGCACGATCCCGAACGGCGGCACCGTCTCCAAGAAATACATCATCGAAACGACCGGCAGCGGAGTCGCTTGGATCGATTACGACAACGACGGACTCCCCGATGCCTTCGTAGTTTCCGGTCCCGAATCCACCTCGCGCATGTACCACAACGAAGGCCAGGGCAAATTCCGCGATTCAACCGACCAACTCGGCCTCGACCGCAAGGGCTGGGGCCAGGGCGTTTGCGCCGGAGACTACGACAACGACGGCTTTACCGACCTCTTCGTCACCTACTGGGGCCAAAATTCCCTGCTCCGCAATGTTGGCGGCAAGCATTTCGAGGACGTGACAGCGAAATTGGGCCTCACCCAGGACCGCACCCGATACAACACCGGCTGCGCATTCCTCGATTACGACAACGACGGCCATCTCGACATCTTCGTCGCCAATTACCTCAAATTCGACTTCGCCACCACGCCACCACCCGGAGCCAATCCCTACTGCTTCTATCGTGGCATCGCCGTCAATTGCGGCCCGCGCGGACTGCCCTTCGACCGCAACCTGCTCTACCACGCCGAAAACGGGAAATTCCGCGACGTTTCGAGGGAATCGGGAATCGAGGCCCCGTCCGGCAATTACGCGCTGGGCGTTCTCACCGGTGATTTCAACGGTGACGGCCTAACAGACATCTTCGTCGCTTGCGACCAGACCCCCTCCATCCTCTACATCAACCAGGGCAACGGAAAATTCGAGGACGAGGCGCTCCTTCGCGGGGCCGCGCTGGACGAAAACGGCCGCGCCATGTCCGGCATGGGGGCGACAGCGGCGGACTACCTCCACACGGGCGAACTTTCGATTTTCCGCACCAACTTCTCCGATGAACTCGAAACCCTCTACCGCAACCGGGGCAAGGGCGAGTTCGAGGACGCCAGCGTGGAATCCGGCCTCGGCCAAAACACCCGCTTCGTCGGCTGGGGCTGCGGCTTCTTCGATTTCGACAACGACGGTTGGCCCGATCTACTCCTAGTGAACGGACACGCGTTCCCCGAGGTGGACCGGCTGAACATCGACATCAAGTACCACCAAAGGCCGATCCTTTACCGCAACGACAGGGGCCACTTTGTGGATATTTCGGAAACCTCCGGGCCCGGAATCACCACCGGACATTCCTCGCGCGGAGCCGCTTTCGCCGATTTCGACAACGATGGAAGCGTGGAGGTGCTGGTCGGCAACCAAAATGAGCCGCCATCGCTACTGAAAACGACGCCCGGAAAGAACCACTGGATTTCGCTGAGGCTGGAGGGCACGCGGGCAAATCGTTCGGCGATCGGTGCCAAGGTACGGCTAACCGCTGGCGGAATTTCCCAGTATGCGGAGGTCCGCAGCGGCGGCAGCTACCTGTCCCAGAATGATCTGCGGATCCATTTCGGCCTGGGCAGCGCCACCAAAATCGACAAACTGGAAATCGAATGGCCTGGCGGCGCACGCCAGACCGAAACTCCCGCCACCGTCGACCGCGCCCTCACGATCGTGGAGCGCAGACCATAAATGTCGGTGGAGATTTCCAACACGCTCTCCCAGCTGCGCCAGAAGCGGGGCCTCTCGGCGATTGCCCTGGCGAGGACGGTGGGCATCAGCCGCCAAACGGTCTACGCCATCGAGGCCGGTACCTACGTCCCCAACACGGTCGTGGCCATCCGGCTCGCAAGGGCGCTCGACTGCACCGTCGAAGCTCTTTTCCAACTCGACGACGGCGGGGAGGTGGAGCTGCAATCGGAATCCGCCACCCTTCTGGACGGCGCGGATTCCCCAGTTCCCGGCCAAATGGTGGAACTCTGCGACGTGGGGGGGAAACTCATGGCCTGTCCTCCAGCCCCGCAGGCCTGGTACTTCCCGGCCAGCGATGGCTTTGTGGAAACCTCGGCACCCGGCGGCGAGACCATCGTCCGCATGTTCAACACAGCTGCGGACCTGCGGACCCGGATTCTGGTGGCGGGCTGCGACCCCGGCATTTCCGTCCTGTCGAAACACGTGCAGGCGGCGGGAACCGGCCTCGTCCTCGCCCATCGCAATAGTTCCCAGTCATTGGAGCTGCTGAAGGCAGGCGCGATCCACGTGGCGGGTACCCACCTGCGAAATGGGGTGGACCAGCACTTCGGGAAGGACGAGGTAGCGGTGATCGCCTTCGCGGTTTGGGAGGAGGGCATCGTGACCGCGCTCGGGAACCCGAAGGGCATCCGCGGGATTGAGGACCTCGCCCGCCCGGACGTGCTCATCATGAACCGGGAGCCCGGCGCGGGGACGCGACGGCTGCTCGACGAAGGTTTGACGAAATCGGGTATCCCGACGACACAGGTGCAGGGCTACGCCCGGA
>CAITMP010000114.1 GCA_903893525.1 uncultured Acidobacteriia bacterium
ATGGTGGCGAGCTGGGAGAAGAAGCCGTGGCGCTCAGCGTTTCTGGCGGAGATGGATTTCCCCTCGGGCGTTACGGGGCCTTTGGATTTGGCTCCGTTGGCTCGGGAGGCGGCGATTTGGGCTTCGGTGCGGGGCTTGGGTGTTGAGTTTTGGTGGGTATGGGTCAAGTTTTCCATCGCGCGCTGATTGTAGTCCGGGCAGGAGTGGAAAACGAACTGCGGGGGTGTTTGACACGGCTGTAGGAGGCGTTGTTTGGGGCGTGTTTTGTTGGGGTTGGAAAGGGGGCAAAATTATTTTGTCGATGTGTGACTGATAAAGGTCGAAGGCCCGGAGGACTGCCAGCCGGACCACGGTGCCCTTGCCGCATTTGGGCACGGCTCGGACGATTTTGGGGCTGGTTGCGCCTTGGCGGGCGGTGTCTCAAACCGGCGACGGCTGTCCCGGAAGTTTGCGGCAGCGCTCCAGCTTCTCGCGGCGGTGGCGGTTGGCGAGGAAGCCGAAGTGCCGGATACGCTGGAAACCCGGCGGCAGCCTCTGGGCCAGGAAACGTTCCGAGGTAGGCCAGAACCTGTTCGGGGTCTCCGAATGGCGGTTTGGCGTACAGGAGAAATTCGCTCGCCCGCGACACGTCGTAAACGACGCGGAAGATTTCCGCCTTGTAGTCGCGGCGCTTCTTGAGCCAGGAACTTCGGCTGCGAAACCGGTATCGGGGTCTTCGTTTTCAAAGCCATAGCCGACGAGAACCTCGCAGCCTATCCCGGCCAAATCTGCTTCCGAGGTGTCCAAAAACGTGTGATTCTGCAGATGGTCCTTTCAGCCGCACCGATTTTTGGCACCACAACATAACGGCTCAGGAATGGGTTTTTGGATAACTATTTCGCGGCAAGGCGTCTGAGCCGGGAACAAGACGTCGGACGTACTGGCGCACGGGGTGCGATTTTTCTGGTTTTTCGGCCCGGATCGCTCACCGTCGAGGTTTAGAGGTCGGGGAGATCTTCACGTTCAGGGGGCCCGCATGGTGGTCCGCTGTAAACTGGATCAGGCATTGGACACCGCCCCGCAATCGCTCGTTGGGGAAAATGGATCTGATGGACATCTCTCCCGATAAACAGAACATCGACCGTGTCTTCTCAAACACGCCGTACTATATCGACTTCTACCAACGTGACTACAGGTGGACGGACGAGCCTGTTCTGCGGCTGCTTGATGACATCTTCTACAAGTTCAAGGCGCAGTACGCGCGCTCCTGCGAACTGGACCCGGGAAAAGAGACCATCACGGCGTATTACCCCTGGTATTACCTGAATACGTATGTTACGAATGTCATCGATGGGCGACTCTATGTCGTCGACGGCCAGCAGCGCCTGACGACCTTGTCTCTCATACTAATCAAATTGCGGCATTTAGCAATGTCCCACAAATCCAAACTTGCAGGCTGGATTGACAGCAAGATAGCGGGACAGTCAGGATTTGAGCAGGAATTCTGGATGAACCATGTGGGCCACAGGGCGACACAGCAGGCGCTCTTCGAATACAGCGAGAAGTTGAAGTCTTACGCGAATACGCTTTACTGGAACGAAACGTTGCGCGCTGACAGTTACAAGTCCAAACTGGACATGAACGCACTGAAGGATCAGCTCGGTCTCGAACTGGAACCTCTCGATCAGTTTGGGCCTGATCAACTCGAAGCGCGACACAAGTTGCTCTTCAAACTGGTCGAGATCATCTGGAGTTGAGTCCGCCAGCTTTGTAGCGTTGGCGTCATCCGCTCGAGCACGACTCTCTCTCTTAACTCTGGTCGCACGCGCACTTTGGCACCGAAGCACACGCGCTGATGCAGGAGACGACCGCGATTCCTTTTTGTGGCAACTCTTTGGATCCGGTGTGTTTTAGGTTTGGTTGTCCGACGGCAATCGTTACTACTCCGGATTCACGCCGCGCTTTCGCCTTGGGCTCGTCGAGGTCGAATGCCGCTTCGCGAAGCTTTTCGAGGTACCTTCCCAGCCAACCGCCCGAACACTCGCCATCGAACGGAATCGCACCGCGCTGTTGCAGCCGCTTTGCCAGAGATCAGAAGTGATCTCGGTTTTCACATAGCGCTTCGGCGTTGCCGAAATTCGCGACAACGATTCGGCCTCCGGCTCTCATCCATGGTCTTGTCAATCACGACGAACGAATTGATGGTGAGATCGCCGCCGCCACCCATAGATGTAGTGGTCGTGTTCGCTGGCACCATCCAAGGGGAGCTTGGCAAGTTCCGCAGCTGGTACGTCGGCCATGATCTCGGCAATGACCGCTGAAATGGGCTTGCGGGGTGTAGTGGCGAGGGGTTGGGTGTGGGCGGGCGCGCTATCCTGGGCAAGGCGACCCAAGTATTGGGGCAGCGAGAGGCCACGGGCTGCTGCCATAGCCGCCAAGGCTTCGCCCTCGTTATCCGGGAGTTCCACCAACACCGTCATCTTAGTGGTTAGGATATACCAGTCTCCTTCGGATACCCGGAACATGTCAAGCACTTTGAGACAACCCGAAGCCGAATTTACTGAGTATTATTATCCGGGGTCTTTGGTTTATTGATCCAAGCCTCCTTGGGAACGGGCGGGGGTTGGGGCGGGTGGTGGACGAAGCGTTCGGGATGGGCGAGATAGGCTGCAGCCAGCACCTCCGCGCGCTTTTCCACGGTTTCCTCCGCAAGGCCATGATGGACGACGGACGGGGAGAGGAGGCCGA
>CAITMP010000115.1 GCA_903893525.1 uncultured Acidobacteriia bacterium
AGGTCAGATCAAAGCAAAAGTTCAGTCGCAAGAGGGGGCTAACGTCATAATCAACGGCGCGCGCGCGCGGTGGTTGCGAAAAAACGCAAGCCCGCTTTTGCCCGTCCGTTGCATTTAAAGTTAGACCTTGAAACTTTCAACATCTGAGTTGTATGTCTGATGACCGACAATGCGAATAAGTAGAGCCTCCACATTGTGCCGAACCCGTTCATTTGCGATGACATAGAGTTATGCCCAGTATACTTTATTTTTATTCGGCCCTAAACGACCATGAAAACCGGCACCCCACCGTTGCCCGCATTGAAGTCAGTCAAGTTGCCCGCCCAACTGCGGGAGCGCATCCGCTATCCCCACACCAGCTTACGGACGGAGGACACGTATGTCCGCCGGGCGCACGCGTTCATCCATTTTCACGGGCTGCGCCATCCCCCAACTCTCGGCGGCGTCGAAGTCGAGGCGTTCCTGTCCTGACCGGCCAATACTCGCAAGGTGTCGGCATCGACGCACAAACAGGCGTTGTCGGCTTTGCTTTTTCTCTACAGCAAGGTTTTGGGAATCGATTTGCCGTGGATGGCCGGGATCGGCTGGCCGCGCAGCCAGTAGCGTCTGCCGGTGGTGCTCAGTCGCGAAGAAGTGGCGCAGATACCCTATCAGCCTCGAACACATGGTAAATGTAGTTTCCGCATTCGAGGCAATCGTTGATTCGATTGATTCCAGGGTTTCCGTAACGCTCAAATGAGGTGATGCGGGTTTTGTTCCGTTCGTTGAGATACGTCATTCAATGTGAAATCAGCGGAAACAAAAGTCCTTTACCCGCAAAGGCGACGAGACTACCCTGTGCAAGGATGCTCAAACCAGCCTCGGAGACATCCGTTATTGTTGTTTCACCCTTGCGTTGGCGAGGCTGTTGACGTGCTGTATTCACAGACGGAAAACCAACATGACCAACAAGATTACCGTTGCGGCGTCAGAAGTTCGGTTGAATGACCACGTGTATAACGGCACCGGCAGCAACTCCCATCCAACGTTCGCCTGGGAAACCGTCACCGAGGTTCGCGTGGAAGACGGTCTGATCTTCTTGATTACCGGTGATATCAACGGTTTGCATGGAGAATTCTGGTTCGAAGCGGATGAGCAACTTGTCGTGATCCGTTACCCCGCCCCGTCTACAGGCACCGCCCCCGCCAACAAGGTGAGCGCAGGACACAAGCACTGATAGCCGCATCCGGCATGCCGACTCCAGCGTGAGGGTCGGCACGTCTTTCGCATTGAAGATGAGCGCTCACATGACTCTCGGTCATGTTGATGGCCGTCTGATGGGTGTTGCCGATCTAATCGCTCACTGATAATCGCCTGGTTGGTTGAGATCTCTGATGTCGTGGACCTAAGGCCGCCAGACTCGCCTATTCGCGTGCGCCCAATCACGCGAGTTGGTTTTCCTCTAAAATCTCGCGGAACTTGACGCCTGCAACTTAAATACGACTACGCGGAATACAGGCCAGGACGCAAGATTACAGATGTGTTTTAAATATGGACGTCTCAACTCAATAAAGGTTTTTTATGAAGATATTGGCTACAACTACGGCGATCATCTTGTTCGCTTTCTCGTTACAAACATCGGCGGCCGAAAGCAAAGAAACCAAGACCGCTTCGG
>CAITMP010000116.1 GCA_903893525.1 uncultured Acidobacteriia bacterium
GGACTCGCTGTAAACAGAAAAGCGGGGGCAAAGGCCGCAGCCCTTGCCCCCGCTTTCACTTTCTACCGGAAGTGTCCAACCTAGAACACGTACTTGGCGCCGAACTGCATCACGCGGGCCGAGCCGAGTGTGCTGTTGTACTTGCCAAACGTGTTCGGTGCTCCCAAGTTCAGGCTGGCGGTGTTCGCGTCAAACCGGACCGAGTTGGTCACGTTGAACACTTCCGCCCGGAACTGGATCCGGTGCTTTTCGCTGTACGGCATCACGAACCACTTGCTGATGCTGGAATCGATGTTGAAGATTCCATCGCCGCGCAGGGTGTTCCGCGAACCGGTCTGGCCCGGCAGCGTCAGGGCGAATGAGTTGAATGCAGCGGTCGGATCGGCGAACATGTACGGTCCACCGCCCTTGACCTTGGCATTCTCAACCGTTCCGGCAGTCAGCGGCGTCAACTGCGTCGCGTATCCGGAGAGGTTCCAATTGGTCGGCCAGAAACCACCGTTGCCCACGCCGATGGGGAAGCCGGAGGTCTGCCGGTAAATCCCGGTCAGCTGCCAGCCGCCAATCACGGCGTCCACAACCTTGTTGGCATTTCCGGCGAACATCTTGCCCTTGCCGAACGGCAGTTCGTAGATACCGAATGCCGTGAAGTTGTGGCGCAGATCGTAGTCGGAGACGGCGCGCATCTGGTGCGTGTTCCAAGGATTGATGATCTGGCTGGAGGTGACACCGTCGCTCTCGCGCGTGGAGGCCAAGTCGATCGACTTCGAGAAGGTGTAGTTGAAGTCGAACTGCAGACCCTTGGAGAAACGCTTGCGAGCGGTCAGCTGCAACGCATGGTAGGATCCCGATCCACGGGAACGGTAAACCGCGAGCGAGGAGTACTGCGAATTCCACTGTTGGTATGCGCCGTACTTGCCGCAGGGGCTGCAACCCGGTCCGTCGATATCGAGCAACACCGAGGTCGCATCGGGTTCCGACGTGTAGAACTGGTCGTAGATGGACTGGGTGGCGTTGAGCGTCTTGGTCGCGTAGCCCGGGTAGAAGGTTTCGAAGAACGGCTGCTTGGTGATCTTCGAAGTGGCCACACCCGCGTTGGCCTGCTGCATCATCAGCGTGGCAGCTTGGAAGTATGTCTGGCCGGAGGCCGGATCCTTCAGGTTGGTCGGAATCGCGACGTCGTCACCAATGATCGACCGGCGGGCCAAGTGGCCAACGTACGCCGCCTGGACCATGAAGCCGCCCTTGAGCTCGCGCTCAATCGAGAGGTTCAGGTTGATGGAATACGGAGCCTTCAGCTTGTCGTCCAGACTCCGGGCAATCGCCCAGATGTCGGGAGCGGTCTGCGGGAAACCACCCTTTGGAGCCGGGATCAAGAGACCGGCGGGGAGAACCGTGGGCCCCAGGAACCGGGGCGCGGTCAGCGCGCTGGCGTTGGCCGGGTTGGTCAACTGGGTGGAGAAACCGAGGGCCGTCGCGTCCACCAGACGGATCAGGCTCTGCCCGAACACATCGTAGTAGAGACCGGCACCGGCGCGGATCGAGGTCTTGCCCGCACCGCCGAAGATCTTCCCAAGCAGGCCATCGCTGTTCTGGGGCGAAAAGGCAACGCCCAGCCGCGGCGAAAAGTCATGCTGGAAAGGATAGAGCGGGCGACCGCCGGGGTTGCCCGACAGATCGAACTTGACCGGAGTCACTTTCGACTGCGGCAAGCCTTGGTCGGCAAGGGCACCGCGCTGGTCGAACCAGTCGCCCAGCGGCGTGTTCGTGGTGGTCTGGATGCCGTTGGCCTCGCTCAGCGCCGGATTCAGGGACACCCGGAGGCCGCCGCTCAACGTCAGGCCGCGGCTGACCTTCCATGTATCCTGCAGATACATCTCGAAGGACTTGTCCACGAACTTGCGCGCAATGCCGGAGCCCTGCGGAAGCGGGTTGCCACTTTTGTCGTAGTTGTAGTAGGCGTCACCCTGGGCAACGATTCCCAGCATGTCCGTCATCAGGCGCGTGTACAGCGTGCTGTTCTTGGCATCCGCGACCAGCAGGTTCGTGCCGGTGCCTTGGAGCCAGGAGGAGTTAATGTAGCCGTCGCTGAAGGAGTTGGCGAAATTCAAACGGCTCGCCGTGGTGTAGCGGTAGTTTACGCCGAACGCGATGCTATGCGCTCCCTTGGTCCACGTGAAGTCGTCGGCCAAATTGTGCGTGGGCACTGTGGCTGAGAGCGGCCTCGTCGTGGGATACAGGTTGTCGAGGGACCGCAGCGTCACATAGGCAGTGCTCTGCACACCCGTCTGGTCGTAGGACTGACGCGTCAAACCGTAGCGCATGTTGCTGATCAGGTTCGACGACATCAACCAAGTGTCGCCCACCGCGATGCCCTTGGCGTTTTCGAGGCGCGCGGAGGCGTCCGGCTGGCCGGGGAACTGGGGAATCGAGGTCGTCGCGTGGTCGTTCTGGAGGTTGCCGCGAACAAACAGCTGGTGCTTGCTGTTCAACGCGTAATCGGCCTTTGCGATGTAAGTGGCGTACTTGAGCGGCGCGCCGCTGTTGAAGCGGTAACCGGAGGTATTCAAGCCGTCGCCAACCGACGTATCGTTCGGCATCGGGAACTGCTGCAGGTACTTCAAGATTGCCGCGTTCGGTCCAATATGCAGCGGGTCCGCGTTTGCGGCGATTTCGGCTGGGGACAACTTGCCCGTGGAACCGTCCTTGCGGATGTAGGTAAAGGTACCCACGCGGAAATCGGCATTGGGAACAATGCGGACCGCGCCGGCCTGTGAGGCATCGCGACGGCCTTCGTAGCTGCCGAAC
>CAITMP010000117.1 GCA_903893525.1 uncultured Acidobacteriia bacterium
AGTCGGGTGGCCCCGGGAAGTCACCTTCCCGGGGCTCCCACAGATCCGGACTTGCGGATTTCCCGCATCCGGCTCCTCAGTTACGGTTTCGCTGCGCTTGGTTGACCCGTCAGCACATGCACCAGTCTGGGTGGCGGCAGTGGCATCCTTTTCAAGAGCGCGTTGAACCACGCCCAATCCTGGTGCTTCTTGCCACCTCGTCGTGCCAGCCAACGCTGCCATGACTTCTGGGCCTGGAAGGCGAACTGCGCAATCGAGCGGCTGTTGCCGGCGATTCCGTAGTAGCCGTAGTGCCCTCTGAGCATCTGACTCAAGGTCTTGTGTTGCTTTGCTATTGGCTCATGACGGTGCGTCTTGCACCAATCGTCCACCCGCCCCAGCGCCCGCGCTAATCGATCCGCCGCCGTCTTGCGTTTCACGGCGTGGTAGCCAGCCCGCGTTTTGCCCCAGTGAAAGGTAAAACCAAGAAAGTCAAAGCTTTCTGACGCCTTTCTCTGGGTCTTGCCGCTGGACGCTTGCCGCCGTCGTGAGCGCTGGTCGGGTTGGCTGAAATGCACCAGTCGGGTCTTGTCGGGGTGCAGTTCCAGGCCGTACTTGCCGAATCGCTTCGGTAGCACGTCCAGAATCCGCGCGGCATCCTGGGCCGATTCGCAAATGATGACAGCATCGTCCGCGTACCGAACCAGTTCCACCGTCCCGCGCATCCGCGGTTGGACCTCCTGCACGAACCATCTGTCCAGCACATGATGCAGGTAGATGTTCGCCAAGATTGGGGAAATCACGCCGCCTTGGGGGGTACCGGCTTCAGGGTACGTGACCGCCCCTTGTTCCAGCACGCCCGCAGACAGCCACTTGCCAATGAGGCGCAGCAACACGCCGTCGCGCACCCTTTGCATCAGAAATTCCCGCAGTTGCCGTTTCCCCATCGTATCGAAGAACTTCTTGATGTCCAGCTCTACGATGGTGCCTCCGGCTCGCCGCAAGACCGGGTGATCCATGATCGCTTTGCGCACTGCGTCGCCTGCTTGGAGCGCACTGCGATGTGGCCGAAAGCCATACGAAAAAGGCTCGAAGTCCTGTTCGTACACGCTTTCCAGCACCATCGCCACTGCACGCTGCAACACCTTGTCCTCAAAGGTAGGAATGCCGATCGGCCGAGTTGCGCCGTCGTTGCCCTTGGGGATATGCACGCGCCTGACCGGTGGCGCTCGGTACTGGCCCGACTTGGCGCGGTCCAGCAGCGAACGTAGATTTGCATCCAAGTTTGCCGCGTATTGTTCCGCACTTTGCTGGTCCACTCCGACCGCTCCGTCCTTGCGCGTGCGCCGATACGCCTCGTGCAGCCACGCCAGGTCGATGTGATGCGCCAGCGAGGTGAACACCCGCTGAGGGTCTTCCCGCGCAAGCTCCGCTATCCGCTGTTGTTTCGTGGAGATGGCCTCTCGGTCCTGTGCCCAAGTCATCTGTCCCTCCAGCGGTTCCGTTGCACTGACTGCCCCTTGGCTCCACCGGGTCCCCGTGAGGTGGGTTCCCCGATTTCATCACTATTATGGGCAGTTCCGACTTCTCAACGCCCGTCCGGGCCGCCTGTGCTTGTCGCTCGCCAGCCCGTATTCGATTGCCGTCGCTCCATTCGATGCTCTCCACGCCAAGAAGCGCTTGGATCCGAAGCACTTCGGACCGACGCAGTACGACGGCAACTGCGCAAAGCCTGGAACCCTGCCGCGGCGGTCCCGTTCCCCAATCATCGAAAGACGTTGAGATCTCCCAGGTTCCTGGGGAACCCCTGTGCCGACGTGCCGTGCTCTCTGACCCCGGCGGTCCAAACCGGCCTCGCCATGGTGGCCGATCCAGTGCTGCCTTCCGGAATGGTAACGCCGTCGGCAACCGCAATAAGTGGATTTCGGGGCTGAATTGCACGGCCCATGGGCTCGCTGTCTACGCTTCGCAGGGCCGGTCACCCGACCACCACGCAAGACTCGCTACCGGCTCGCTGGCTAGGCTTTGGCCGGACGGGATTTGCACCCGCTGGGTTCCGTTCACGAATTCGAGGTCACGTCATGCTCGCCTCCTCTCTTCGTGCCAAGCTTGGCCTGGCGCACTACCATTTCCACTTAATTCCCTCCCGGTAACCCACACCGGCCACCGGACCACCAGTGGTAGTGGCAATGCGCTTTGATAACAGCAGATTGACCTTCCAGTTGCTCCATTCTGTTGCCGACCACGACTTCGAGCTCCTCCAGCGACCTGTAGGCCCGGTTCGCTACCACCTCATTGATAAGCGGCCAGATTCGTTCGGCAGGCTGCAACTCCGGCGAGTACGCAGGAAGAAAACAGAGATGAATTCCTTCGGGAATTTCCAAATCGTGTGACCTGTGCCAGCCCGCGTTGTCCAGCACAAGCACGGCGTGACGCTGTGGCCCAAGTCCAGCAAATTCCGCGAATTCCTGCAGAGCTGCCGACATCACGTACGTGTTGGCCGCGTCGGCAAAGAGATTGAAAAGACGACCAGTTTCCGGCTCGACAAAGCCGTACATGTAGCCCCATTGGTAGCGTCGCCGACCGTTCGCTGGCGGGCGCTTGCCAATGCAAGCCCATGTGCGACGCACAGTTGGGATCAGTCCGTACCGGGCCTCGTCCTGCGCCCAAACCTGCACCTCGGCCCCGGGATGAGCCAATGCTACTTCTTGGACTTTGGCCTCAAGCTCTTTTTTTTAAAGGCTTCTTGTGCCTCGGGGTCGGCATCGACGTGGCGCGGCCGCGGCACCTGCCACGACAGGTCAGCACGATGCATGGTTTGGTACGCCGCCGACCTGCCAATTGGCTTAACTAATCGCTCGTTAAGCCAAAGCATCGCCTTGGTTCCGGTCCAACGCCCACCGGTCGGAGGCTCGTCGTGTTGCACGGCTTGCACAAAAGCCTTCATTAATTCAGGACCTACGTGCGCGGGTCGACTATTCTCATCGCGCATGTCGCGTACGGCCTCTGGACCATTTCTATTGTAATGCCGCACGGTTCTGCGGACCCAGTCCTCCTTGCGGTCCAAGAAGCGCGCGACATCCTTGGCGGATTCGCCCTGCCTGAACAGCAGGATAGCGCGCCAACGTGTCCATTCCCAAACGTGTTTTCGTGCTCCGTCGGCGCGGGCTTCAAGTTCG
>CAITMP010000118.1 GCA_903893525.1 uncultured Acidobacteriia bacterium
AACTGCTCCGGTTGCGTCGGCAGCCGCCGCTTGGCCAATTTCTGGACCAAGGGCTACGGCCCGCACATCGGCGCGGCATACTCGTATGACAGCAAAACCGTCATCCGCGCCGCCTATGCCCGTTCCTTCGGAGCACTGGTTTCGGTCAGCGGTTCCACCCACAACTCGGGCTACACCCTGACCCAGACCTTCAGCAACTCCTCCAGCGGAATCAACCCGACCTTCAACCTCGACAACGGGTTGCCGCCATGGACCGCCCCGCCATTCATCAACCCCTCGGTTTCGAACGGTGCCAGCGTCGCTTGGTTCCAAGGCAATGAGACCACCAAGTTGCCAGCCTTCGACAATTTCAGCTTCTCCGTGCAAAGGCAAATCGGCAACTCGATGGTTGCGGAAATCGGTTATAGCGGCGTCATGGGCGAGCACCTGCAGACCCAGCTGCTGCAGTACAACCAAATCAACCCGTCGTACCTGACCAAGTGGGGCACTGTTGCCCAGAGCATCACCGTGCTCAACAGCTTGGTTGGTTCGGCAGCCGCCAACGCCGCCGGCGTCACCGCGCCCTTCCCCACGTTCAACGCCTTGTGGGGATCCCGCGCAACTGTCGCGCAGGCATTGCGTCCTTTCCCGCAATACACCGCAATCGACACCTACGCCGGCCAGGGCGACCACTCCGGCCACTCCACCTACCACGCCGCAATCCTGAAGCTCTCCAAGCGCCTGTCGCAGGGCTTGACCTTCAACGCCTCCTACGTCTTCTCGAAGATCATCACCGACTCCGACACGGCATGGGGCGGCGGCTACGCAGCCGACTTGTTCAACCGCGGCCTCGAAAAGTCGATCGGCGCTTTTGACGTCAGCCACGACTTCAAGTTCGCCGCCACCTACGACCTGCCCTTCGGCAAAGGCAAGCAGTACCTGTCCAGCGGTCCGCTCGGCTATATCGTCGGCAACTGGCGCATCTCCACCATCAACCTGTATGCCGCCGGCACCCCGGTTGGCATCAGCACCAGCAACACGCTCCCCATCTACGCCTCCGGCGCCGGTGGCCGCGTGCCCGCTTATGTCACTTCCTACGACGGATGGCAGCCCTCCAGCTGGGCGAACGGCAAGTTCGACCCATCGGTGGACCGCTTCTTCGTCCCCTACGGCAGCGGCCCGTTCCCCACGCAGGGCTCCGGCACCGCACTCAACAGCATCGGCAACGTGACCCGCTTGAACCCCCACGTCCGCCTTTTCAACAACTTGAACGAGAACCTCTCGCTCACCCGCGTGTTCCCCATCTGGGAGAAGACCAAGCTCGAATTCCGGGCCGAAGCCTTCAACGTGTTCAACCGGGTCCGCTTCGGCACCGGCAGCACCCAGTTGCAGAGCGCGCAGTTCGGTGTCCTCACCGGCACCGGTAGCCAGATCAACTCGCCCCGAAGCCTGCAGTTGGCCCTGAAGTTGTATTTCTAGGGCTGGCCCTTCAACCAAACAACAGGGGCGGAACCGAAAGGTCTCCGCCCTTTTTGTTTTGGCAATCCAATTGCTACCTCCTGCCCGAAACCTGAAGGAGGTTGAAAAGCTTATGAGTCTGCAACTCTCGATCCTTGTCACCTTGATTACCCTGGTGGCCATCATTGCCGTTTGCCGCTGGTTCGTCGCACGGAACGAGGACGATTTCCTCCACACCGCTCCCGGGGCCGACCAACTGGTGAACAAGCAAGCCCACATCGCCCGCATCCTGGACCGCATCGACTACGCCGGTGCCAGCCTCACCGTCGTCACCTTCGTCTTCGCCGCATTCACGGTCGCACGCGGACTGATGGCGGGCCTAGCCAACCGCGGCATGTAGCAGTATCCTGGTGACGCGTCCGTCCATGAAGCTGCCGGTCCAAACGCTGCTGACGCTTGAGGATGCACTCGCCCTCCCCGACCGCGACGACTGCCGCTACGAACTCGACGAGGGGGAGTTGATCGAATCGCCGCTGCCAAGGCCCAGACACCAGATCATCGTCGCCAAGCTGCAGTTCTCCATTCAGCTGTACATCGTCACAGCTCCAGCGCGACCCCGACGTCCTTCGCGGACCGGACATCGCGCTGGTGCGGACGGTAATGGCGGAAAAGATGGACTTGGACCACGTCATCACCAGCGCGCCCGACCTTGCCGTGGAAGTAGCCTCGCCATCGGACCGGATGACTCCGCTGCTCAAGAAGATTTTCCGCTACTTGGAAGTGGGCTCCGAGGAAGTATGGCTGGTGATGCCGGGGAACCGTGAAGTCCAAATCTATACGCAAACCGATGTGCGGACCGTGCGCGGAACCGA
>CAITMP010000119.1 GCA_903893525.1 uncultured Acidobacteriia bacterium
GTGACGATGGCGAGGTCACCTACCTGGGTGAGGACGCCTTCGAGGCGATTCAATCCCGGAACCAGCTGGTTCTGGAGGTGCAAACGTTCGAGGTATTCGATCGGGGTGGCTTCCCACAGCTGGAAGCGGCGGGCGTCTTGATCGGAGGAGACCAAGGCGAGGTCCATTCCAGGAGCGAGGCCGAAGATGCCGTCTCGGGTGACTTTGAAATAGCGGTCGGTTGCTTCGTCGTGAAACAGGTCGTGCTCTTGTCCACCGCGGACGACCTTGGGGGGCAGGTTACCGGGTTTCAGCAGCAGACCCAGACCTCTTGCCCATTCACGAAGGCTTTCTTTCTGCCGGGCGAGAGTGGGCGCCCCATGTGTTGGGACATCTGACGATAGGCCTCCTCGGAGGTGACTGAGCGCCGCGACGACAAGATCCGCGCCATCTGCTCGGGAGAGAGCAGGGGCTTCACCGGAACTTCGTTGGTGGAGGTTGGCGGCATCGTCGGACATGAGGAGGCTACTCGAACGATTGAGATTGGCAATCGATCAGGCGGGAACGATGGCATGGGAAACGATCGAGGTCATGTCTGGGTGCTCTCGATGAACGAACCGGGACGGGCGGCATTCGCATCTATTTCCACGCGAGCACCTTCAATCCCTTCACCCGTTTGAACTCCCTGGAATTGCCGGTGACGAGGGTGGCTCCCAAGCTGCGGGCTTGGGCGGCGATGAGGAGATCGAGTGGACCAATGCTCTTGCCCGTTGCTTCCAGAGCCGCGCGGATTTCTGCGTAGTGCAGGGCCGCGTCCCGGGTGAAGTCGATGAGCTGGAACAAGCTAAGGAAGGCTTCGAGGCGGGCGGCTTGGTGCGGATGCGTCTTTAGATTCTTTTTCACTCCCGTCCAGAGTTCGGCGGCGACGATGACGGGGATTCCGGTTAGGGCGGGGTCGGGAAGTTTCTCAAGACCGGCCTGATTGCGGAGCACCGAAATGCACGCGCTCGAATCGAGGAGGAAGGACGGCGTCACAGCGCTTTGGGATTAGAGGTCGAGAATGGGTCGCTCATGCCGGGTGGGCCGGGGAGGAGGTTCAGGGAAGTCCTCGCCGCCGGGGAACCTATCGGCGAGGTGGCGGGCGATCTCGGCAAACGTTTTGAACTTCGCAGTCGGCACCGCGCGAAGAACCACTTCGTCGCCATGTTTTTCGATCAGCACCTCGGTGCCCTCAAATCGAAAGGCCTTCGGCAGGCGGACGGCTTGACTGCCACCATGCTGGAAGATTTTCGCGGTCGTCATAGCTACACCGTGTAGCTATTCGTTCCTAGCGTCAACCTACGAAGAACTCCCTGAGGCGGTCATGCCATGTGTGGCACAGGGACATTCTCTTGGCAGCGCGGTTGGCCTGAGAATCGGAGGAGCTCCTGGACCACTGTGCCGAGATCGGTTTTCGAGCGACCTCGTCGACTGCTGTGACGGAACGTTCTCGTGCTCCGCGTGGGCTTCCACGCGCCAAGCCCATGGAGATCTTTGAGTCCGTGATTACCGTCTTGGACGGTCGCCCCTTGCCGTGATTTCCATCGGTTGGTTCCAA
>CAITMP010000120.1 GCA_903893525.1 uncultured Acidobacteriia bacterium
CGGAGACTGTCGGCACGTCACCAAGGATGGACTGAAGCTCAGCGTGAACATCACGTCCTACGACATGGATTACGAGGGCCGCGAGGCCAAGCTCATGATCGTCCGCGACGTGACCGAGCAGGAGCGGATGCTCGAACAGCTCCGCGTCAGCGAGGAGCGATGGCAATTGGCGCTCAGCGGTGCCGGTGATGCGCTCTGGGATTGGGACCTCTCCACGAACCGCATTTTCCGGTCGCCCCGCTGGAAGGCCATGCTGGGGTATACGGACGACGAAATCGGGGAACGTCGGGAGGATTTCCTTCGTTTGCTGCACCCCGACGACCGTGCCGGAGTGGAAGCGGCAGTCGCGGCCCATCTCGGACGCCAAAATCAAACATTCTCGATCGAGTACCGGCTCCGCCATAAGGACGGGACTTGGCGTTGGATTCAGGACCGCGGTCAGGCTGTCTGGGACGAACGCGGCAACCCAATCCGCATGGCCGGTTCACACTCCGATGTAACCGACCGGCGCAATGCCGAAGACCTGCTGGCCCTCCAGGCGCGCACCGACGGCCTCACCGGCCTGTTGAACAGGCGCGAATTCGACCGCGTATTCGACGAAGCGATTCGGGACGCCCGAGCCACGAACTCGAAGTTGACCGTGTGTGTTTGCGACTTGGACCGGTTCAAATACGTCAACGACACCTTCGGACATTTGGTCGGGGACGGAGTACTGGTGGAATTTGGCGAAATCTTGCGGCAAAACCTCCGCAAGGCGGACGTGCTCGCCCGATTGGGAGGGGACGAATTTATCATTGCGCTCCCGAACACCTCCGCCGAGGACGCCTACGCCATCGTGGAAAGAATGAGGAAGCAGTTGAACACCACGATGTTCGATTCCGGCCACTCACTCTTCCATGTCACCGGCTCGTTTGGCGTCGCCGAGTTGACGCCGCTGCACCGGGACGCCCGCGACCTTGTGGCAGCTGCGGACCAATTCCTCTACGGGGCCAAGGACACCGGCCGGAACCGTACCCTCGCGGCCTAGCGCAGCACCAGTCGGCCAAACGCGGTCGGCACATGGAACGACTTGGCTCCAGTTGGACGCCAAGCGACATAGGTGCGATTGGGCTCGCCGCCTTCGATCCGGAATAGCCCCAGCCGAAACTCGGAACCAACCTTCACGGAAGCTTCCGACAAGCTGGCAAACGGAATCTTCATCTCGCCGTACCAGATCTTCTTCTCCTTGTCGATCCTGGCCTTCACAGTAAACCCCGACTGCCAGTCGACCCCACCCCGTGGCTTGGGGTTCTCCCGGTCAATGTCCAAATCCACGAACTCACCCTGTGGCGAGACTTGGAACTCCTTGTAGCGGGTGATGTGCTGGAAGTCGGAGCCGATAAAGGCCTCGGCCACATCCCAGTCCCAGAGCTTGTTGGTCTCCTCCGTGGTCACCGGTCCCGGCTTCAGGTAGAGTTCACGGTAGGGGCAAACGTACAGAAGATAGAGATTCCCATCGGTCCAGCGGGAGCGGATGACGGTTGGCCCAAGGTTCACAGGCTTGCCGTAAAAGTCGTTGCCGATGCTGATTCCGGCAATCCCCTTCCATTGCGGAGCATCCGGATCGGCCGTTGGAGCCCAATCGGCGGGTGCCTTCGAACTCTCAAAAGTGTCACCGGTGCCTTGCGCCTGAACCACCACCATCGCCGCGAGAAAAAACAAAGCCAGTCCTGCCATGGAATGCATGTGAACCAGCATAGCGGAAACGAGTCTTCCGTTTTGGACAAAACAATTGGCGGTCTGTACGGCCCGTGTCCAATATAATCTTGTTACAAGGGGTGATTTGCATGAGAATCAGTCGAAACGTCCACGTCGCGTTTTTGTTGCTGTTTGGGTTGGCGGGAACCGCATTCGCCCAAGCACCTTCGGCCAGCGTCGTCGGACGCGTGGTGGACGCCTCGGGGGCGGTAATCCCCAATGTGGCCATCAAGGTCGCAAACGTGGACACCAACCAGGTCCGCACGGGCGCCACCAACGCCGCCGGCGACTACACGGTGCCCTACCTGCAACCCGGCAAGTATACGCTTGAAGCCGACTCCGCCGGGTTCTCCACCCACAGGCAAGCCCAATTCAATCTGGACCTGGATCAGGAGCAGCGTATCGACATCCGAATGGAAGTTGGTACCCAGGGCCAGTCGATTACGATTGCGGAAACTCCCGAGGCACTGAACACCGAGAATGGCTCGCGCGGCGATGTGACTTCGAACGCCGAAATTACCGAGATGCCCCTCAACGGGCGCAACTACTCGGACCTCTCCTTCCTCACCGGCGGGGTCGTGCCAAAAGCGGACAACACCGACGGCCAGTTCTCCGTCAACGGCGGACGCGCCGACAATGTCGGATTCATGATCGACGGCATGAACAACACCCAGCGACGCAACACGAACGTGATGGTGACGCCACCACTTGAGGGCGTGCAGGAGTTCAAGGTCATTACGTCGGGCTTCTCCGCCGAATACGGCCGTTTCGCCGGCGGGCTGGTCTCCATGGTCACCAAGAGCGGCGGCAACAAATTCAAGGGATCGTTGTACGAATTCCTCAGGAACAATGCATTGGATGCGCGCAATTTCTTCGACGCCACCAAGTCGAAGTTGATCCAGAACCAGTTCGGAGCCACATTGACGGGCCCGGTGCTCATCCCCCGGATCTACCGTGGCCGCGATAAGACGTTCTTCCTCGCCAGCTGGGAATCCTCGCGTGCCATATCCGGCATCACGGCACGGGGAGTCGTACCACAAACAGCATTTCTGTCGGGTGACTTTTCGAAAGCTACCGACGCCTTGGGCAAGCCCGAAACTATCACTGACCCGCTGGCCAAGAACACGGCATTCCCCGGCAACCGGATCCCGACTTCCCGGCTGGACCCGGTGGCATTGGCCATCGCGGCCTACTACCCCAAGCCGAACGTCCTCGGCAACGTCAACAACTACATCGCGCAGGCGAATTCAAACACGTCCGGGGATAAATTCAACACCAAGGTGGATCACGCCCTCGGCGAAAACGACCGTCTGACCCTCAGCGCCCTATGGAATACAAATATTACGGCCTCGCCATTCATCGTCAACCGGTCGCCCGTCGTTCCGTTCGGCACGAATAACGATACCTTCGGCGTGCTCGCCGGCATCCGCTACATCCATATCTTCTCGGCGAACCTCTTCAATGAGGCAAGCTCCAATTTCTCCCGCAGCACGCTGCGCCAAGTGCCCACCGGCAACGGGCACGACGTCTCGAATGAGGTGGGCTTCCTGGGTGCCACCAAGGACCCGATCGATCTGGGTCTGCCCTACCAGACGGTCAGCGGCTATGTCGATCTGGGGCCGCCCTACGATCTACCCAAAATTTGGTCGTACAACAACTTCCAGTATGCGGACGCGGTGACTTGGATTCGCGGACGGCACACTTTCAAGTTCGGTGCCGACATGCTGCACTTCCAGTACTTCAACCACGATTACGCCGATCTTCGGGGGCGTCTCAGCTACCTTGGGCGCTTCACCACGGACCCCATGGCGGACATGGTCCTCGGCTATCTGCAAACAAGCCGCCACCTGCAACAGGTCAACAGCGAGTACCACATCGCTTCCAACTATTCGGCATTCCTGCAGGACAGTTTCAAGGTTTCGCCAACGTTGACGCTGAACATCGGGCTGCGCTATGAACTCATGAAGCAGCCTGTGGAGAAATACAATGCACAGGCAATCTTCGTCCCAAGTCTCGGCAAGCTCGTAATGGCCGGACGTGGGCTGCTATCCCAATCGGCATTTGACGCCGCGATCCAATCGACGGGATTGTCCCAGTACATCGCACTGGCATCCGACGTCGGGTTGCCGCGCACCGTCGTCAAAACCAACTACGCGGACTTCGCCCCCAGATTCGGCTTTGCATGGCGGCCCTTCGGGAACAAAACCGTGCTGCGCGGCGGCTACGGGATCTTCTACGGGACCGATTCGCTCTACCGCTACAGCAGCTTCAGCAACACATATCCCTACTCCAATACGCCAACATACACGGCCACATCGACGAATCCCCTGCTGCTGCTGACGTCCAGCGCCTTCCCGGATGCCAAGGCGAAGAGTTCCGGCACAACCAGCCCCGGCGGCCTTCCGTCCGACAGCCCCTCGCAGAACCTGCAATCGTTCAATCTAACGATGGAGCGTGATTTCGGTGGCGGAACTGTCGTGGAGATCGCCTATGCGGGCTCCAAGGGAACCCACCTACCGGAGCGTTACAACGTGAACCAGCAAGTCCTGACACCGGGCGTGGGTTTGGGGGCCCGTCCGTACCCGGCGTTCTCCACCATCAACACCATCGCCCCGGTCTCGAATTCGATCTACAATTCCGGCACGCTCACGGTCAAACGCCGCCTGAGCAAGCAGCTTTTTGTCCGGTCGACCTATGTGTACGGCAAATCGATCGACCGCTCCTCGAACTCGGCGGGCGTGGCCGTGGCACAGAATCCCTATGACTTGGGCAGCGAACGCGGCCGGTCGGACTTCGACGTCGGCCATACTTTTCTCGCCAGCTTCATCTGGGCCCCCCGCTTTTCGCGGAGCTACTTCCTGAAGGACTGGCAGCTGGCCGGAACAACTACCGCATACACGGGGTTGCCATTCACGCCGGTGGTGGCCAACTTCGACATCACAACCGGAGGGGCCGCGCGTCCCAACCGCATCGCCGTGGGGAAGCTGGCAAACCCCACCCCGGACCAGTGGTTTGACCGGACGGCATTTCCCCCCGTGGCAACCGGCGCGTTCCGCTATGGCAACTCCGGACGCAACATTATTGATGGCCCCGGAACATTTGTCACCAACGTGGGGCTGTCGCGCCGATTCGTATTCACCGAAACAAAGGCGCTCCAGTTCCGCGTCGAGGGATTCAATTTGACGAACCGGGCAAATTTCGGACTACCGAACAACCAGGTGGATGTGGTCAGCGGTGCCAGCGTTACAACGGCGAAAAATCCACGGCAGGTGCAATTGGGATTGAGGCTGGAATTCTAGTCCTCCGACCATACCCCTGGCCGTGCGAAAGTATAAGAGAAGGTGGGTAATTCCGCGAACCGGCTGGCAGCGCTTGCGCTGACTATCGCTTTTGGCCAGACCCATGCCTTGCTGGCATGGCACGCCACAGGTCCGTTCGGCGGCGACGCCGAACTCGTCCGGGTAGTACCGAAGGTCAAGGGACTGGTAATCGCCGGCTCCCGCAATGGCCTTCTGTTCTCTTCGACGAACGGCGGAGCCTTCTGGAACCCAATTTCTTTTCCGGCACAGTTTGCAGGAGTCCTACACGCGCTGGAAGTGGACCCCCGCGCAGATTCAGTATGGTACGCAGGGGTCGAGTGCGAGCAGTCCTGGCTGGCGGGCGTGTGGAAAACCACCGACGCGGGCAAGACTTGGAGCTTGATTCCGCAGACTAAAGGGCTGTCGGTGTGGTCCCTTTCGGTATGGGCGAAAAATCCCGACATCATAGCGGCGGGCACGGGCTCGGGAGTGTTTCTGTCCCATGACGCGGGCAATGGGTGGACTCGGATTTCCCCCGATGGAGATCCGGAATTGCGCCCCATCGTCTCGCTCGCATTCCATCCCGACGATTCCAAAGTTCTTTACGCCGGAACAACCCACCTGCCGTGGAAAACGGTGGATGGCGGCAAATCGTGGCAGTCGATCCATGAAGGGATGATCGACGATTCCGACGTCTTCAGCATCAACGTCGACGCAAGGAATCCCGACCGCGTCTTTGCCAGCGCATGCAGCGGACTCTACGGGAGCACCAATGCAGCCGCGAAATGGGCCAAGCTTGCAACGCCGCCGGGGGCATTCCGCACCTACTTTGTGGCGATTGATCCCAGCCACCCTGAAATCGTGTTCGCTGGCACCACTGAAGGCCTGATGCGGTCCGTGGATACGGGCAAGACGTGGCGCAGGGTGAGCCCGGAAGCGGTACGTTCCGTGGCTTTCGACCCGTATGTGGAGGGCCGGATCTTTTTCGCGTCGTCCTCCGCCGGTCTTCTCGTTAGCACCGACAACGGTGCCACCGCGCGGGAATCCAATTTCGGCTTCACCAACCGCAACTTCACAACGCTGACGGGCTCGGGCCAAAACCTCTATGCCAGCAGCGTGTTCGAGCCCGTTTCCGGTGGCGTCTACCGCACCGACAACTTGGGACTCCGCTGGGCTCGGGCAGGTGAACAGCCAGCCGACCAGCTTCTAACCATGGCCTCGGCCCCCGACAATCCCAAACTGCTGGCAGCGGCCGGGTACAAGGGCATTCTCGAATCGGTCGACGCGGGCAAGACATGGACCTCGAAGCGGACACCGCCTCCCGGATCCCGCGTCAATTCAGTTCTGCCTGTCGATGGCGGGGCATTGCTGGCCGGAACCGACGCCGGGCTGTTCCGATCCACCCCGGATGGCTGGGTTTCTCTGGCAAGGGGCGCAGTATCGGCCATTGAGCGGTCCGGACCCAAGTATTTTGCCCTCACCGGATCCGGTGCATTTTCAAGTGGCAACCCAAGTGCTGGATGGAATCCATGCGGAGACATCCAATCCACGGGCACGACTTGGTACGGCCTCGCGTTCGACCCCGCAACCCCTTCAATCGCCCTTGCCGCGACGTCGAGCGGACTGTACCGCTCCGCCGACAGCTGCAACACTTGGACCCCTGTTCGCAACGGACTTCGCGAGGAAACCGCGAGTCTGGTGCTCTTCCACCCCACCGTAGCGGACGAAGCATTTGTTTCGCAAAGCGGACGGGTCTACTTTTCAACCGATGGCGGCCGGAACTGGTTGCCATTGGACGACGAGGTGCCGAGCAATTCCGGCCCCTCCTCCCTTTTTATTCTGCCCGCCGCTCCGGACCGGCTGTTTGCTCTATTCCCCCGGCGCGGCGTCTTCTCGACCACACTTCTCTCGGCAAAGCCGTCGACTCGTTTTGCGGCCGTCAACCCGAATTCCACCACGCACCCGATTTTCAATAAACAGGAGACAGCACTTCCATGAAACGCAACCCTGAAATACGTGTTTCCCGCTTTGCGGCCCTAGCCGCGACAGCGGCGTTGGCACTTGCAGGAACGGCAATCGCGCAGGACAAGAAGGATGCCCCCAAGGCACCCGCTTCCACCCAAGGCTATTCGACCATCGACGTTAGTCCGTTTCTGGGCTGGAACTGGTTCCAGTTCGGCCAAGGCAAGAATGCCGGTGTCCATTCGTTCAATAACGCATTCGACTTCGGCGGCCGGGTAAACGAGAACTTCCACAAGTACCTCGGCTTGGAAGAAGGCTTCCAAGAAGGCTTCAACGGGCTGCGGCTGGTCCCGTTCGGTGGCGCCCAGTCCAATCCCACCAATTTGAAGGCGTCCAACACTCTCGCCTATGCGGCTGGCGTCTGGCATTTTGCCCCGCGTGAAGCCAAGTACCGCCCGTTTGCGTTGGTCGGACCCGGTTATGTCTGGTATCGTCCCGGCAAGACCGCACTGCAGAACCTGAATCCGAAAACCGACGGCCGGACGGCCCTCGTCTACGGAATCGGCCTGATCGTGAACCAGACACCCAAGTGGGGCGTCCGTTTCGACGTTCGCGGCATGCGCTCGGGCACCCCGTCCATGAACTTCCCGCTGGAACCGGGTGCCAATGGTTCCCTGTACCTGCCGAACAAGAATTACCACGAGAGCTCCCTCGGTGCCAGCGTTGGCTTGGTGTATCGCGCCAAGTACATCGACACCACTCCCAAGCCCGATCCGGCCAAGAGGATTCCCGTCAGCGTCACGGCTCCCGCAGCCGTCGCCAAGCCGGTGATCACCGGTGCAAAGAACGTCTGCGCCAGCACCGACCTCCGCCTCGCGGTTGCCAGCCCCCAGAACGGCGTTTCCTACGCATGGAAGGCCGGTTCGCAAACCGCCACCGGTACCGGCTTCAGCCCGTCCACCACGGATGCCGGCTCCAAGTCCGTCACCGTGACAGCCTCGGGCGATACCAGCAGCACAGTGGAAGTGACCGGTCCGTTCAAGAAGGGTGACACCCTCTTCGTCGCCAACGGTGCCGCAGGCTACAAGTACCAGTGGACCGTAAACGGCCAGACCGCCGGATCGGGAAGCGAACTGGTGATTGCGGACGCCGTCCGCACCGTTTCGCTGTCGGTAACCACTTCCGGTTCCGCCACCAGCGACGCTGCGTTCGTCGTGAATCCGCTCACCAAGCCGACCATCCAGTTCGCAGTCAATCCGACGACTGTTGCCTACGGCGCAACCGTTCCGCTGGCTGCCCGCGCAACCGGCTCCGAGTGCACCAACCCGGTGACCATCCGCTACTCCGGCCAGGGCGTCTCGGGCAGCACCTTCGATTCGAAGGCGCTCACATTCGATATGAGCAACCGCCTGAAGATGCAGTCGAAGGTTGTTGCGATTACCGCCACGGCCACCGATGCCAAGAACCAGACGGCCACCGCAACCAGCAACGTGACCGTTACCCTGCAGCCGGTTGCCACCCACCAGGACATCCTGTTCCCCGCCCGCGGCTCGCGCATCAACAACGTGGCCAAGCGGTATCTCTTGGAAAGGATTGCTCCGGACGCCAAGGCCGATCCCCAAGCCAAAGTAATCCTCGTGGGCCACAAGGAAGCTTCGGAGAAGTTGCCGAAGAACTTGGATGAAGCCCGCGCGACGAACGCAGCCGCAGTTTTGACGGCTGGTGCACTGGCCAAAGGCAAGGTCGTTTGCGCCAACTTGGATCTCTCGCAGGTTCAAATGAAGGCTGTTGGTACCGACCAAGCCGCCGAGAAGAAGCCGTTGTTCGGCGACGCCTCGGTGAAGGAACTGCCCGGCCAAGCAGTCAAAGAGGGCACCAAGGGTGCCGAGGACCGTCGTGTGGAAGTCTGGTTCGTGCCGTCCGGTGCAGAAATGCCCGCCGGTCTGAACGGATTGAAGACGGCTGTCGCGTCGAAGGCCTGCCCGAAATAAGAGCGGACCGGAACCAAGTGAAAAGGGGTGGCCTCCGGGCCACCCCTTTTTTATTGCTGCGCCAATTTCCCGACAATGGCGGAAAGCGCAGCCTCGGTGGCTTCATCCAATCCGGTGAAATACCATGCGGACGGAATCAACTGGTCGGGGGCACCCTCCTCGCAGGTCAGGTTTGCGTCCTGGGTAATGCCGAAGGTCATGTACTTCTTGTCCGCGCGGAAGAAGCACACGGTCTTGCCGGCCCTCGCGTAAGCGGGCATTCCGTACCAAACAGTCGGCTGGAGCTGTGGGGCGCTGCGAAGGATGAGCGCATGAAGCCGCGCGCCCATGCCGTTGTATGGTGGCGGCATCGCGGCGATCTTTTCCGTTGCCAATTTCCCGCCAGACTCTTTCGCAGTCTGCTTGACCGCCTTGCTCGGTTTGTTCTCAGTCATCTTGTTCAGGAGCTACCACAATCGGTCAGGATGTTATCTTCGGACGATCTCCCCAATGACGATCTCCCCAATAACGATATCCTAGAGTTTGATCGTCACGCTCACCATGAATCCGGCCATTGACCGGACCATCCTCGTAGACCGGCTGGCTTTCGACGACCGCGCCTATATTCTCTCCAGCAAGGATTCCCCCGGAGGCCGCGGCATCAATGCCTCCTGCGTCATCCATTCCTTCGGTGCTCCCACCTTGGCGATCCTGCCCGCCGGGGGAGGGCGTGGAACCCGCTTCGAACAGTTTCTCGACGACTGCGGCTTCCCCGTCACCACCGTCCCGATTTCCAACGACATCCGGCTCAACCTGACCGTTACCGACAGGCACGGCCTCACCATCAAGCTGAACGAGGTCGGGCCGCGCCTCGACCCCATGGAGGTGGCCGCCATTGAGGCCGCCATCGAGGCCAGGCTTGGCGAGACTTCGTGGCTCATGCTCTGCGGTAGTCTCCCGCCCGGCGTGCCCTCGTCGTTTTATGCACACTTGATCGAACGCGCCCGGTCGCGCGGTGTGCCCACGCTCCTCGACACCGACGGTGATGCCCTCGCCCAAGGTATTGAGGCGGGCCCCACCATCGTCACGCCCAACAAACAGGAGGCCGAGCGGCTCCTCAACTCCGTCCTCCTGACGAGGTCCCAGTCCATCGCCGCCGCCAAGCGCATCCATGCCCTCGGAGCGCAGTCCGTTGTACTTTCCCTCGGAAGCCGCGGCGCCATGGGCGTTGACCACAACGACGGCGTTTGGGAGGCCATTCCGCCGCGCATCGACGCGATCTCACCCATCGGTGCCGGTGACGCCATGGCTGCGGCAGTGCTGTGGGCCCATGGCAACGGCAGCGACTTTTCCGAAGCCTTGCGCTGGGGTGTCGCGGCCGGCACAGCCTCGGCCCAACTTCCAGGCATGAGTTTCGCAACTTTGGAACAAACGCGGGCCATCCACAATGATGTGGAACTGCGCCCGATCAACGCCTAGCCCGACCGGCGGACGCGTGACAAAACAAACCCAATCGCCACCCGGCCTCCTGCAATCCGCCGGGATTGTGTCCGCCGCCGTCGCCACCAGCCGCGTCACCGGACTGATGCGCGAGAGCGTTTTGAGCGCCCTCTTCGGGGCCAGTGCCAGCTTGGACGCATTCATCCTCGGCTATCGAATCCCCAACCTTGCCCGTGATCTCTTCGCCGATGGGGCTTTGTCCGCCGCTTTCGTCCCCACCTTTTCCCGTTATTTGGCCACGAAGTCCAAGGAGGAAGCCCGCGAACTATCGAACATCGTCGCGACATTATTGATGATGATCGTGGGGGGCCTGTGCTGCCTCGGGATGCTGGCGAGCCCGATGTTCGTGGAACTCTTCGCCTCCGGATTCCATGCAGTACCGGGCAAGTTCGACCTCGCCGTGGACTTGGTGCGGATCATGTTCCCCTTCCTGCTGCTGGTCGCGTTGGCCGCCCAGGCGCAGGGTATCCTCAACGCCTGCCACCAGTTCGGAATTCCCGCAGTTTCATCCAGCCTTTTCAACATCGGCTCCATCGCCACCGGCCTGGCGCTCGGACGCTGGGTTGGACCCCGCATCGGCCTCTCGCCTGTGCACTGCATGGCGTTCGGCGTGGTGGCCGGTGGAGCGGCGCAATTGGCGTTCCAGCTGCCCTCCGTCTGGCGCGCCGGATTCCATTGGAACCCGAGAGTAGTCATGCACCATGAGGGCGTTCGGCAGATACTGCGCCTAATGGGTCCGGCCGTGATCGGGGGAGCCTCCGTCCAAGTCAACGTACTGATCAACACCATGTTCGCCGCCGGTCTCCGGGATGCCTCCGGACACGCCATGAACGGGCCGGTGACGTGGCTGAACTGCGCTTTCCGGTTTATGCAGTTGCCGATCGGCATCTTCGGGATCTCCCTCGCCTCCGCAGCGCTTCCCCGGCTGGCGCGCAGCGCGGCACAACAGGACACGGTGGCCTTCCGGGACACCCTGCAACAATCCCTCACAACCATGATGCTGCTGACAATCCCAGCTTCCGTGGGATTGGCCGTACTCGGTCGCAGCATGATCGCGTTGGTCTACCAGCACGGAAAATTCCTGGCGTTCGACACACAGCAAACGGCGATGGCCTTGGCCTGTTACGCCCTCGGACTCGCCAGCTACGCCTCCTTGCGACTGCTCGCCCCCGCTTTCTACGCTCTGGGCGACGCGAAAACGCCCATGCTGGTCAGCATGGCATCGGTTTTGGTGAACGCCGCTGTCTCCTACGCCACCGTCGAAATTTTTGGCCTCGGCCACACCGGATTGGCGTTATCGCTTTCGGCGGTCTCAATCTTCAACTCGATTGCCCTGCTCACGTTCCTTTCCCGAAAACTGGGCGGCATCGGCGCGGGCGAACTGGCGTTGAATTGTTCCAAATCGTTGCTGGCATCCGCGGTCATGGGAGTCGCCTGTTACGCCTTGATCCGGGCCATTCCCGGAGCCATTCCCAGCCTTCTGCTCGGCATTCCGCTGGGTGCGCTGGTCTACTACGCCGTCGCCTCCCTACTGAAGATTCCGGAACTCGACCGCATCGAGTCCAAGGTGGCCGCAAGGTTCGCGAAAGCCCGATAACGCCTCTGTTAAACTCGTGTCATCATATGCTTCCGGATATTGAGCTAGCCGTTCGACTCCAAAGTCTTGACGACCGGCTTGCCGCCATCGCCAAAGAGATCGCCGAACTCCCGAAACACGTGGCCGCAATCGAGAAGAAGCTCGACAACCACCTCAAGCGCGTCGAGGCCGACCGGGCCTCGCTGGTTGCCAACCAAAAGGAACGCCGCAAACTCGAAGGCGACATCCAGACCCACGAGCAGAAGATTTCCAAGCTCAAGGGCCAAATAATGGACGCCAAGAGCAACGACATCTACAACGCGTTCCAGCACGAAATCGGATTCTGCCAGCAGGAGATCAGTCGCATCGAGGACCGCATTCTGGAGTTGATGGGCGAAGCGGACCCCCTCGAAAAGGCCGTCAAGGCCGCCGAGGGTGAGCTCGCCGTGGAGCGCAAGCAGGTCGACGCGGAAAAGAAGACGGCCCAGGAGCGCTCAGCCACAGACCGGGCCGAGGCAGCCAAGCTCAACGCCATTCGGGCCGAGATCGTGACCAAGATCACGCCGAAAATCTACGCCGAGTACGAGCGCATCCGCAAGGGCCGCGCCGGCGTGGCGGTGTCCGAGGCAATCAACGGGCGCTGCTCCAAGTGCCACATCCAGATCCGTCAACAATTCCTGCAGGAGTTGAAGCAGGCCACCTCTGTGATGATTTGCGAAAGCTGCAAGCGCATCCTCTATTACGCGCCGCCGGAAAGCTTCGACGATCTGGTTCCCGCTTCGGTCCGCTAAAGTGCCCCGCATTGAAACCCAACGGTTGATCCTGCGACCCCACCGCGTGGACGACTTCCCGGCCATGGCCGCAATGTGGGCCGACCCGATTGTCGTCCGCTACTTCGGCGGCAAACCCGTGCCCCGCGAGGATTCCTGGAGCCGCCTGCTCCGCTACGCCGGGCACTGGGCGCTGCTCGATTTCGGATACTGGGCCGTCGAGGAGAAATCGACCGGGCTGTTCATCGGCGAAGTCGGCTTTGCCGACTACCATCGGGACATTTACCCGCCACTCCAATTCCCGGAAATCGGTTGGGTTCTGGCCTCGGCGGTCCATGGAAAAGGCTACGCGACCGAGGCTGTCCTAGCCGTGAATGACTGGGGCGACGCCCACTTTTCAGTGGAGCGCACCTGCTGCATCATTCATCCCGACAACGCCGCATCCATCCGGGTCGCCCTGAAATCCGGATACCATGAAAAATTGCGCACCGAATTCAAGGGCCAACCAACCACAATATTCGAGCGGACACGATCCGTGACCGTCAAAAATTCAGCGCGCATTTGAAACGCCATTGAAATAAATTATTGCTACGCTCCAAGGGTGACCCACGTAACCACGCGCGCGCTGCAAGTGCCGAAACAACGTCTTGCACTCATATTTTCCGCCATCTGCCTCGCCCTACCGGCCCAGGCGCAAATCTCCCTCACAACCCCAGGCACCGCCTACACGCAGGATTTCAACGGAATCGGCACATCCGCCACCGCAACCCTGCCCTCCGGCTTCAAGATCGACAAGCAATCGACCGCACGCACCAGCGGCACATATTCAGCCGCAGGCACCGCGACCGCCCTCGCCGCCGGTGCTTCCATGGCCAACAATGCAGGCAATGGCATCTATAACTTTGGCGACAGCTCCACCAGCAGCGACCGCGCAATTGGTTTCCTATCATCCAGCAACGGAACAGTTAGTGGCAATCTGTACGCCGCGTTCACCAACAACACCGGGGGAAGCCTCAGCAGCTTCGACATCGCCTACAAAGTTGAGAAGTATCGCAACGGCACCAGCGCCGCCGGATTCCGATACCAGCTTTTCTACTCCACGGACGGATCCACATGGACTACTGCCGGAAGTTCCTTCCTGACGAGTTTCTCCGCGGACGCGAACAGCAACGGCTTCACCCCGGCACCCGTCAGCCCTACTTCCGCCGTCTCGGCGACCCTGAATCTTTCCGTCGCAAACGGTTCCACCATTTACCTCGACTGGCAGTATTCCGTCGGCACAGGCAGCTCCGGCGCGAGCGCGGTTGCGCTGGGCATCGACGATATCTCCGTTACACCGAAATCTTCCGCTAGCTCCACCGCCCCCACCGCGACCGGCGCGGCGACCAGCGTTACCGCCGGCAGCGCCACCACCTTCAGCGGCACCATCACTCCCGGCGCGAACCCAACCTCTTCCGGCTACAACGTCACCTGCAATCTTTCCAGTTTCAGCGGCGGCAGCAGCACATTCGCCCTCACGGTTACCGGCACGACGATTTCCGGCACCTACACCGTCCCGTCCAACACCACGGCAAGCACCTACTCGATCCCCTGCAGCGTAGCGGACACGGAATCCACACCGCGCAGCAGCAGTTTCAATATTTCCCTGGTTGTCAGCAGCGTCTCCACGCCGCCCACGGCCACGGGCACCGCCTCCGTAAACCCCGTAACGGCCGGCAACGCGACAACGCTTTCCGCAACCGCCACATCCGGCACCAACCCGACGAACAACAACCTCTCGGAAACCTGCAACCTGACCGCCATCGGCGGCGGTTCCGCCGTCTCGCTCCCGGTCAGCTATACCGTGCCATCGAACACTGGGGCAGCAACCTACTCCATCTCCTGCACCGTCCGCGACACCGAGTCCACCCCGCGCACCAGCACCTTCAGCATCAGCCTGACCGTGAACGCGCCGCCGCCCACCACCCGTTTGATTTATGAAATCAACGGCTCCGGCACAACTTCCCCCTACGCGGGCAGCTCCGTCACCACCCGCGGGGTCGTCACCGGGGTCCGCGCGACCACGGGCAGCACCAAGGGCTTCTTCATCGAAAGCGTATCCGGCGACCGCGACGGCGATTCGAATACCTCCGAAGGACTCCTGGTGTTCATCGGCAGCGCCTCGCTCCCCAGTTGCGCCACCGTCGGCAACTACGTCTCAATCCAGGGCACCGTACAGGACTTCGTGCCCAGCACGGCTCCCACCGGCTCCGTGCCACTCACCGAACTGTCGTCCACCAGCAACTGCTCGGTCCTTGGCACCCCCGGCGTAGCGAGCCTGCCGTCAGAGGTCACCATCACCAGTTCCACGTTTGATCCGACCGGCTCCGCCACCCAGGCGCGGAAGTACCAGGGCATGCGGGTCAAGCTGTCCAATGCTGTTGTCGTTGGACCGAGCACCGGCACCGTGACGGAAGCCGACGCAACTTCCAGCATCGGCTTCAACTTCTTCGTAACGGCCAGCGGCGTCAGCCGGCCGTTCCACACCCAAGCCGGGATTCAGGGCACCCGTCGCCCATCGGACGCTCCCAGCTCCGTCCCCACATGGAACGGCAACCCCGAGGTCTTGGAAATCGACGCCTCGGCACTGGGCGGTTCCAATGTCGCGGTCGCCACAGGCACCACCGTTGCCTCGATTTCCGGAATCATGGACTACGACACCAGCGCCGGTCAGTACCAGATTGCGTGTGGCTCAGGGGGCATCGGCACCCTTTCACCCTCCAGCCCGACTCTTTCGGCAACCGCCAACCCGGCACCGCTCTCCACCGATCTCCTGGTTGTGGACGCCAACATCGAGCGCTTCTACAACACCGTCTCCAACGGCGGCGACGTCGTCCTGACTTCCACCGCCTACCAGGGTCGCCTGAGCAAGCTCTCCCTTGCGGTCCGCAATGTGATGAGGATGCCGGACATCATCGCGCTGGAAGAGGTCGAAGGACCGACGTCCGGCACCTCCTTCCCGGTCCTCGCGGACATCGTCGCGAAAATCAACTCCGATGCATCGGCCAACAGCCAAGGCAGCCCCAATTACGGGTATTGCGGCGGTGTCACGAACGATCCCGGCCTCATCGCCCCGGCCGTGATCTACCGCCAGGACCGCGTGACCCAGCTGGAATGCAGCCAGTACGGCATCACCACCACCTACACGCTGCCCTACACCACGACCCCGACGACCAACACGCTGAACGACCGTCCCCCGGTCGTATTCCGGGGCCGCGCCAAGGCTGCGGGTTCCGATTCGTCCCTCGATGTACGCATAGTCGTCAACCACCTCCGCTCGTTGAACGGTATCGACCAAACCGGCACCGCCAACGGCGACCGTGTCCGCACCAAGCGCAACGAACAGGCCAAGTAC
>CAITMP010000121.1 GCA_903893525.1 uncultured Acidobacteriia bacterium
AGCCGACGCACCGGCCGCCGTCGATCCGGCAACCCAGGAACCTGCCCCGTGCGAACCCACCCCTTCGGAACCCGGCGCCTCGGAACCCGGAGCCTCTGAGCCCCCGCAAACAGCTTTTTGCCAAACAAACCCGAGCCCCGCCTCCCAGCCATCCGACGCCCGATCCGCCTCACCGGCAAATCCCGACAAACCTGTTCCCGCCCAAACCATCCTGGAGTCTTCAAAAACTGGCCCCAACCCTCAAAACGCCGTCCTAAAACCCGGTCTATAAAGAATGATTCCCACCGCTTCCACCACCATGCCGACCCGACTCGATCCCGCCGTGTCCGCCACCAACCGGGCCGTAACACTTCCCGCCGCCCAACGTGTTAGAGTGACTCCTAAGCGAGGGTGCTACATGATGTTGCGCGTACCGGTATCCATCATTTTCCTGTCCATTAGCCTGCAGGCCAGCGTGGCCACGGACCGTGCCCACAAACTGGAGGACCAAGGTGACACCACCGGTGCCCGAGCCGCCTACGTCGAAGCTCTGAAGGCCACTCCCAACGATGCGGAACTGCGCAACGCGTGGGCCGAATTCCTCGAGCGCTACCACGATTCCGCTGCCCGCGCCGAGTACCGCAAGGCTGCCGACGGCCTGAAATCCTCCAACAAACCCGCAGCCATAGCTGCCGCCCGCCGGGCCGTCATTCTCGATCTCCTCGCCGGGGACCGCAAATCCGCCGAGTCCGACCTCGCCATCTTCAACGCGACCGGTGGCACGGGCCTTACGCTGCCCACCCCCGACCCGGCCGCCGCCGCGCGTCCCCTGATTGACATTCCCGGCCCCCTCCGCTCCTTTGCCCGCATGGCCGCCATCTCCGGTGATTCCGATCCCGAAGGTGTCCTGCCCGCCCTCGCCCGCAACGTAGTCACCAACGGCTACCAGGCCTCGCGCAGCAACGAGGCACTGGAGGAAACCGAGTACCTCAAACTGGTCCATCGGTATATCTCCCAAGCGCGCGAATTGGATAAGCTGGCCGGTTCCGAAAAGGTCATCAGAGTTCCCAACTGCGAGTCCACCCAGACCAACGACCTCCTCCGCATCCTTGGCTTCCGCATGCGCGGCGGTTGCGGCAGCGAAGTTGTTCTGGAAACCGTCAACGCGCAGCGCGCCTTCCTCTCCACCGATTCCGGCTTTCCCATCGCCCAATTGGAGCAGTCGCTCCGCACCGACAAACCCTTTACGTACGACTACCACCCCACCCGCGTCCCAGTCTTCTACACCCCGGACTACTGGATGACCGGCAAGGAAAAATCCGGCGACTTCCTCGACGCCTTCCTGGGCGACCCCGCCCTGTGCCGTTTCTACCTCGGCATGTCCAAGCTCGATCCCGAAACCGCCGCGTCCCTGAAGCAGTACATGACGCCGATCCGGCTTCGCGCTTTCGCCGGAGTACTGGACTTCTTCGGTGGAAACTTCGAAATTCGGCAAGGCAAGGCGGTCATTCCCGGCGGCGCAAAATCAGCGGCCGCATGGACCGAACTCGCCGGTGCATCCCCGGAAAAAGGGCCCGAGTTCATCGAAAAGCTGATGATCAAGGACGATGGCTGGCTGGCCAGCCTCTACGACGCCCTCGCCCGGATCCAGGGGCCTGTCCGGGACTACCTCACCGATCCCGCCCGCATGAAGCGTTTCTACGCGGCGGTCCGTGGGAAAATCACCACCCCCGGTCCAGCCCGCCCGGTCTTTCGGGCCAATGCCGACATGATGTTGCTCACCACCCGGCTGCAGATTGACCGGGACGGCAAACCGCATATCCCTGGCGGCATCGAAGTTTGGAAGAGCCTGTTCGCCAAGAACCACAACGGCAAGTACGATGCCAAGCTGAGCAAGGCGTC
>CAITMP010000122.1 GCA_903893525.1 uncultured Acidobacteriia bacterium
AATTGGCGATGGGGATTTCGCCGGATTGTGCGTAGAGATGCGTGGTGGATTGGAAGTGGGACTGGGCTCGTTGGAGCTGGCGCTGGATGTCCTCGGGTTTCAGGGCGGAATAGACCATCAGGAATTCCGGGAGGGGTCGCTGGGGGGCGAGGAACTGGTGGAGGATCTCGGCGTAGGCGACGTAAAGAGTTAAGGACAAGTGCGACTTGTCACGGAGGATAAGCGTCGCACGGTTGTCCTGGAGTTCGTGGGCCTGGGCGGAGGCCGTGGCAAGGAGCAGCAGTGCCAGGAATAGGGTTGTGCTGGCGCGGCGCGTCATTTGCAGTAGGACACGGTGGGCTGTGTCGCCTTTCCGGTGGAGTCTGTGAACTGGAAGTTCCAGCAAGTGGTGCCGGGGACCTGCTTGTAGCGGATCTTGTAGGTTCCAGGTGTGTTCGGGTAGCTGTCGTTGCCGGTTTCGTTCGTGGTGAAACGGATGGCCGAGGTGAATTGGAGGACCTGATAGCCGTCCGTCGCGTCGGTGGAGAGGGTCATGTTCGATACGTTGAACGGGGTGACCGGAGGCTGCCGGAAAGGCTTGTACTTGGCTCCCTGGCCTGCGAGGTCGGGGCTGGGAACGCCTGCCAGACAGGAGGTGATGTAGGGGGAGGCGTCCGTGACGTGGTAGGCGTACCCGGCGGGGGCGTTGGGAACGGTCTTGGTGTTGCCGCCGCAGATTGCGTCGCGGGTGGCGGTGGTGCCGTCGGCGTCGCGGTAACCGAATATGGCGAAACCGTCCAAGGCCCAGCCGAGGGGGTGGGTATCCCAATAGTTGGTCGGCTGGTCGGCCATCATGCAGCTTGGTGCCGCGTGGTAGTGGTAATCGTCAGCGCGGCCGGCGTGGCCGTTGCAGATGTCGAGCTGGCCGAGAACCTTGGTGTCGCCGCCGGTGACGCAGCCGCCCTGGGTGCAGGGGTTGAAGATGGGCACGCCGTTGATGGCAACGCCGAGGGGGCCGTCCACAACGCTGGTCGGCGTGGCGGCGAGGGTCGGGTTCAGCGGGATCTTCCAACCGTTCGCGCCCTGGAAGTTGATGGGGGTTGGAACCTGCAGGTTGGTGGATGTGATTCCGTTCATCATGACGGGCAGATTCGGGCCGGTGGGGATGCCGGTGGAGCCGACGTAGGCGTACGTTCCGTCACAGGCGACAGTGGAATAGCCGGATTTCGAAGCCCGCATGGAGTTGATGATCTGCGAGCAGTTGGTGGTTGAACCGGTGGGGTTGGTGGGGCGCGCGTAGCTCAGGTTGAGCACGGCGGAACCGAGCTTCATGGATGAAATGGCGTCCGTGACCATCTGCCCGGTGACCTGGTTGGCCGGGACGGAGAAGGTGGGGGAGCCGGAGAGGGCGTAGACGGTCCACGTGTAGAGCTTTGCTCCGGGGCCTTGGGAGCAGGGCGGGTTGTAGATCTGGCCGGGGCCGTCGCTGCCGATGCCGAGGGTGCCGATGAGGAAGCTGTCCTTGGCGAGGCTGGTGGTGGTGGCCGGGATGTGGTAGTTGACCCAGTTCCACTTGGTGGTTCCATCGCCGGGGAGGGTGGTCATCAGTACGGCGAATTCCTTGGTTCCGGCTGGTGCGTTCGACCAGGAAAGCTGGATGGTGGCACCTTTGCCGTCGCAGGTGTATTCGGCGGGGAGGGTGCCGTTATTTGCTCCTGCGGCGCTGGTGAGGGTGAATGTGCCGGAGTTCGCCGGAGTCACCGCGGCTCCGGCCGAAGCGGCGCTGGTTCCGGCGGAGTTGGTGGCGGTTACGGTGCAGGTGTAGGCTGTGCCGTTGGTGAGTCCGGGGACGATGATGGGGCTTGTGGTTCCGGTGGCGCTTGCCGAAGCGGTTCCGGCGGAGCAGGTGGCGGTGTACTTGGTGATGGGTGCGCCGCCGTTGTTGGTTGGGGCGGAGAAGGCTACGACAGCGTTGGTATTGCCGGGGGTGGCGGTGATGGATGTGGGGGCGTCCGGTACGGAGGGTCCGCCGACTGAGACGTAGAGCGTTTGTTGGAAGGCGGGGGAGAACTGCAGTAGGGCGTCGCCTGCCGTGAGTCCGGCGGGGATTTCGACGTTGAATTGCCAGAGTCCGACGAGGCCTTGGACCAGGCCCACGTACTTGACGGTCGCGGGAGCGTTGCCGATGTTGACGCTCATCGTCGGCCCGGTGATGGGTGTGGAGGATATTGCTCCGGCGAGTTGTCCGAAGCCGACACCGTAGAGGACGATCGTCTCACCGGGTACGGCTGGGGCGGTTGCGGTGTTGGGTATGGTGCCGTTGCTGACAAAGGCGTTGGATGCGCCGTGGAAGGCGACGACGTACTGTTTGCCAGCGACGTTGAAGGAGGGCGGGGCGAGCAGTCCCAGTTGCTGCGGGTTCAGTGTGAGGTTGACGGCGGCGCTGGCCGTGCCCGAGTATGTGGCGATGACGGGGACGGTGCCGGTGGGCGCGGCGTCCGGGATGTGGATGTTGATTTGGGTGGGGCTGATGTAGCTGACTTCGGCGGGGAGGCCGTTGACGGTGACGCTGACGTTGTCGAGCGAGGTGGGGGCGGTGGTGCCGTTGAAGTCGGCGGTGGTCCAGGAGCGGGTGGTGGCGGCGAGGTTGGAGCCGTAGATTTCGACCCAGGAGCCGGGGGCTGCTACGCCGGGGTAGGCCCCGAAACCACTTGCGGTGACCATGTGGTCGATGAGGGGTTGTGGGGACTGGGCTTGGATCTGCAGGGCTAGGGCTAGCAGGGCCAAGGCTAGCGGGGCGGTGCGGCGGACCACGGTGCGGCGCACTACTGTGCAAGTTCGGTTCATTGCTGTCTCCATGAATAGCAGTTGAATGTAAGGGCTGGATGTGTTGACTTGGAAAATTGTCAAGGGAGTGTAAACCCGGTTCCGGGGGATTGGTTGCGGTGGCTTGGCTCTCCGCGATGAGGTGGTGTCCTGAAGTCCATCTGCTGGTGGGTTCTGGAGGGGAACAGCCTGACCGGCCACGTCGACGAGCCGCGGCAACCGTACAGCATCCGCTCCACCAGCGCCCTGGTCAGCTCCTTGGCCAGACCATCAGGCCCTATCAGGCTGCTCCCGCTGGTCGCGATCAACTCATCAATTCGTTCTGTTCTGATTGCCATTCGGTTCTCCTATCGTCGTCCTTTTTGGAGAACCGCGTTTACACAAAGTTCTGAACACCCTCGGATGGTTTTCCTTGATAAGAGAGCGCCGTCACAGACCAGCCGGGAAAATTTCTGGATCACGTAACGGTTACAAACAAAGCACATAGTGCCGTGGAGCCGGGTCGGCAAACGGTCGACGAGCGCCAATTGAGCCAACCTTTGGGGTACAATCGCGGCGCATGTGCCCGACCACGCTGACCAACCTCCCCGGCAACCGGGATCGCGGACCCGCGTCCAGACGAACCCAAGCCCCCACGCCACAATCGGTCCCGATGTCCTGGCCGGTGAACAAAAATCCGCCAATCGAACCCGACTCGCTCGCCGAAGTCCCCGAAATTCAATTTTTGCCAAACAAACCCGAGACCCGAGACCGCCATCCCCGACCGCCCGGTTCCCAAGCTCAATTTTTGCCAAACGAACCCGGCGACAGGTACGCCCATTCTCCGCGGACCCGGACCACCCACCGCCCGCGATAATTATTACGACCCCTGTAATTCCAGCCACCCCCACCGGTCTACCCGTGTGAATGCAACTG